>JALOSQ010000149.1 GCA_025458335.1 Ideonella sp. | reverse complement strand
TCGGGCGACACCACGTCGTCGGCATCCAGGAACAGCACGGCCTCGCCGCTGCTCATCTCGAAGCCCACGTTGCAGGCCTCCAACTGGCCGCGATACGGCTGGAAGTGGCCGCGGATGCGCGGGCGCCGTAGCGCTCGATCAGGTCGCGCGAGTCGTCGGTCGACCCGTCGTCGACGACGATGACCTCGACGTCCGGCCAGTCGAGCGCCAGCGCGCTGTCGATGGCCTGCGCCAGGAAGCGGCCGTCGTTGAAGTTCGGGATGACGACTGACAGCCGCCGCAGGCCTGGGTCGGCCTGTTCGGCGTCAGCCGCCGTGGATGGGACCATGGTGACGGACGAATGATGCGCCGCAGGCCTTGCAGGCCGCCTGGCGAGGGCTCAGGAACCGGTGGAAGCGCCTCCGCGCGGCGGGAGTATGGCCGCCGGCTCCCGCGCACGCATGGAGGCAACGGTTTCCTCCGGCTGCCGGTAGGCCTGGATCAGTCGGCGGCGGAAGTCGGTGTCGAGGAACCGACGCGCCGCCGAGGCCCGGGCGGCCGCCCCCAGGCGATTCCGGTTGTCGCGGTCGTCGAGCAGGCGCGCGATGTGCCGCAGGGCCTGTTCCTCGTCGCGGTACAGCAAGCCGTCAACCTCGTCGTGGATCACGCTGGCGTTGAACGGCGTGTCCGCGGCCAGGCACGGCACCCCGGCCGCCATGGCCTCCGCAAGTCCCACGGGAACACCCCGTCCACCGGCCGGCGCGACGTAGATCCACGCCTGCGCAAGCAGGGTAGCGCGGGCGGCACCGTCGTCGGTGGGTACGGTGCGCACCTTCGCGGTTCGCAGCTTGACCCCCTCCTCGCCGCCCGCCTCGCCGAGCCAGACGAACTCGGCCGGGTTGTCGCCGTCACCGAGCAGTACGGCGAACCGGGTGAACATGTCGAGCGGCTCCGCGCCACGCGTGACCCATCCACCCGCGACGATCACGGGCTGCGGCGACTCGGCACGCGGCAACTCGAAGAGCCGGCGGTCGACCGGGCTCTCGACGAGTTCGACCCGCTCGGGCGCGAGTTTCTCGAGGCGGGTGACGTCAGCCTCACCGCTGGCGATCGTGCTGCGCCAGTGCCCTCCCCCGAGTCGACGCGCAAGCCCCACGAGGATGCGCCCGGGCAGCGGCAGCGTCCCGAGCAGCTTGGAGGCATGCGGCGAGAAGTAGACCGGCACGCCGCGACCGTAGGGCCGCAATGCCCAGGCGCCCACGACGCAGGGCAGCACGCCATGCAGGTGAACGGCCTCGGGGCGCGGCACCTCGGCCAGGGTTTGCCGCATGGCGGCCAGCAGGCGCAGGAACGCGCTGGTGCCGCCCTTGGGCGCCACCACGCGCCTGAGCTCGACCTGCGGATCGAAGCGGGACAGCTGGGTGCGCGTGCCCGGGTCGTCGAGAGCGATGACGATCTGCCGGCAGTCCTGGGCGAGCATCGCCTCGGTCGCCGGGCCGAGGAAGCTCATGACCTCGTCGGTGACGCGGCTGGCAAGGTGGATCATGACCCTCTGACCAGAGGGCGCGGGACGGGCCTCGAGACCCGTCGCCCGCTGGGCCTGCGCTGCCGCGGCTGTCGCCGGGCGGTCCTCGATGTGAGTGTCCATGAAGCTCGCGCAGTGGCGATCCGTTCAGCACGCGCCGTCGCGCTCGGCCACCACCTTCACGGTCCGGACCAGGATCTTCACGTCCATGGCCACCGTGCGCTGCTCGACGTAGCTGCGGTCGAGGTCGACCCGCTCGGCATAGGTGACGCGGTTGCGGCCGCTGACCTGCCACAACCCCGTCATGCCGGGCCGCACCGAAAGGTAGTGCCAGCGCACGCGCCCGTAGCGGGTGAGCTCCTGGACCGTGATCGGGCGGGGCCCGACCAGCGCCATCTCGCCGCGCAGCACGTTGAGCAGCTGCGGCAGCTCATCGAGGCTGGTGCGGCGCAGGAACGCGCCGATACCGGTGATCCGGGGATCGCGGCTGAGCTTGTGGTCACGCTCCCACTCGGCACGCGCCTCGGGGTCGCGCTGCAGGAGTTCGGCCAGCGCCTCCTGCGAGTTGCGCAGCATCGTGCGGAACTTCAGGCACTTGAAGATGCGGCCGTTGCGGCCGACCCGGTAGTGGCCGAACAGCACGGGGGCGCCGTCGACCCGCCAGATCGCCACGGCCACCGCGAGCATCACGGGGCTGAGCAGCACGAGCAGCAGCGCCGCCGCCGCGCGGTTGAGCGCGTCGTCCAGCCAGTCGGGGACCCGGCGGCGTGCACGGGACGTGCGGCGAACCTGCTCGGCGTGCTCGAGTTCGCCGAAGGCACTGGTGGGCGCACGGCCGGAGGCCGATTCGGGACGGATGGCGACGGACGATGACATTTCGGCTCCTCTTCAGTGGGAGTTCATGACCAGCCCAGCGAGGGTGACCCCGCTGCGCTGAAGGCGGCTGAGACCGGCGTGGACGTCTTCCATGCGCGTGCGGCCCTTGCGGGCCAACGCCACGGTGGCCAGGCCGCGCAGCAGCAGATCCAGGCCCGGCCGCTGCAGCAACTCGACCGGGCTCCCGGGAACCGCACCGGCCGGCAGCAGGTGCAGGTTCGGCAAGTCGGGCAGGGCCATGATCACGTCGCGCAGAAGCTGCTCGCCGGTCAGGACCTGGGCCAGGCCCGAGATGCTCCCGCGCGCCGACATCAGGAGCTGGTGCTGGCGAGGGGAGCGCAGGTCGGCGTCGACCACCGCCACCCGCGAGCCCGACAGCGCCGAGAGGATCGCCAGGTTGGCCACGAGGTAGCTTTTGCCATCGCCGACATCGGCGCTGACGAAGGCAAGCGGCCTGCGGGCGGCGCCCTGCAGCGAGCTTGCCGGGCCGAGCAATTGCGCCGCCAGAGCCCGGATCACCTCGGCGGCCGGGCCATGCGGGTTGCGTGCGACGACCAGTTCCTCGCTGAAGCCGATCGACTCGGCCTGCGGCGCCGGCTGCGCGGCCCCGGTCTGCTGCGCCAGGGCCCACAGCACGTCGGACATGTCCGCGAGCCCGCGCGACACCACGATCTGGCCGAACTTGGCAGGATCGCTCCGCTGCTGCTCGAGCACGGCGTCGATGTCATCGGGCGCCAGTCGCCCGGCCTGCAGGAGGATCTGGCCAACGGGAAGGCGCTGCCGCAAGACCATCGGCACCGCCTCGCGGGGAGCGGCCACGGCACGCGTTTCGTCGTCGTGCGTCACCGCGTCGGGCGGCGCTGACGCTGGCATGGCCGCTCCGGCATCCGGCCCGGCCATGTTCACGTCGCGGTCAGGCTCGACGTTCAACGGCACGTCGACCGTGGCATGGCCATTCATGTCCTCGGTCGAGTCGACGCGTTCGACGAGGTCCAGTGTCGGGGCCGTCGCGGTGGGCTCGCCGGCGCCCAGGTCGGCCGGCCGCGGGACATCGCCCGGGCGCGCCTCTGCACCGCGGGTTGCCATGCGGGTGGGCGTCCAGGCGCGCTGCACCTGCTTGACTTTGCTGAATTTTCGCGGGGACATGGGCGGGAGACTCGCGTGAGGCCGGCAGACGGGAGGTCGCCTGCCCTCAGGCTCGCGACGGCGCAGGGAGCAAGGGGGACGACGGCGGCGTCGGCCGCGCGCCGGCCGAGGTGTCGACGAGTTCCGCCAGCATGACGATGCGCAGGTCGTTGACGACGTCCTCGACCGTCCGCAGACGGCGGTCGAAGTGCTCGCGCACCAGAGCGTAGCCAATCGCCGCGATCAGGCCCACGAACAATGCAATGCCGGCGTTGAGCACGATCAACGGGCTGCTCGGCTTGGCGGGCTCGGTGGCGTTCTTGAGGACACTCACGTTGGCCTGCGTGTTCTGGCTCTCCAGGCTGGTCTGGCTCCCGCGCGCCAGCACGAGGTCGTAGGCCTTCTGGGCGTTCTCGACGTCGCGCACGAGCACCTCGATCTCGTCGCGCTTCTCCTTGAGCGCCAGCACCTTGGCGCGCTGGGCGGCGAGCGCCGACTCCAACTGGGCCACGCGGGCGCGGTTGACCGCGTCGTTGGCCGCCACGCCGCCACTGACCTGCGAGGTCGCGGCCGTCAGCCGGCGGCGCAACTCGGCGATGCTGGCCCGGGTTTCGATGACCTGCGGGTGCTGGTCGCCGAGCCGGCTGGTGAGCTCCTGCAAGCGGGCCTGCTGCCGGTTGAGGTCGGACGACAGGCTGGTCACCACGGGGTTGTTGAGCACCTCCAGCGTGCGACTCGGGTCGGCCGCGGCCTGCACGCGGCGTCCGGCCGACTCCGCCGCGAGCGACTGGACCGCCACCAGTTGGGCGTTCAGGTCGTTCAGCCGGGTGGTCTCGACATCGAGACGCTCGTCCCGCGCCAGGATCCCGGTCTTGCGCTGGAATGCCGAAAGGCGCAGCTGCGCAGCCTCGAGCTCTTCGCGCAAGCGCTTGGAGCGCTCGTCGAAGAAGGCAGCGAACTGCCTCGTCGGCTCGATCCGCAGCTCGACGGTGGTCTCGATGTAGCCACGCACGATCGCGTTGACGACCTCGGCGGCCTCCTTCGGGTCCTTTGCCGTGTAGTCGAGGTAGATCGCGTTGCTCTCGCGGCTCGGCTTGATGTCGAGCTTGCGGTGAAGTCGGGCAGCGACCCAGCTCTCGAAGTCGCCCTTGCCGTCGGTCGCCTTGAGCCAGCGCTCGCGAAGCTCGACGTCCCGGTCCAGCCCGAGGTGGCGCACGGCCCACAGCGCCACGCGCTCGCTGCGCAGCACGTCGACCTGCGTGGCGACGTAGCTCGGCACCGTCATGGCGCTCAGCGCGTTCGGCGTGTTCAGCAGCTCAGGTGCCTTGACGTCGATCACGACGGCGGCCGACGCGGTGTACTGCTTGGGAAGCAACAGGCTCCCGACCACGACCAGCACCACCAGCCCGCCCCAGATCAGCGCGATCTCGCGCTGCCGACCCCGGAGAATGGCGATGAATTGCTTGAAGGACAGCACGACTTGAACCCCCTAGGACATCGAGACGCGCCGCCTTCTGTCGGGCGGGTCCGCGCTGCCGCGGCTCGGAAAACGTCACCAATTGACACAAGTCTACGGGCGGCCCTGGGACCTGTCTCGATCTGATTCGCCGCGCGGCCGCCAGACCGCACGAATTGACCGGGCGCCCCCCCGAATCCGGTGGGGCGGCGTGACGACGATCCGACGGGTCAGCCGGCCTTCCGCACCGTGGCCGACAGACACCCCCGGCCCGAGCACCCTGCCACTCGCGGCAAGGCCCCGCGTGACCGCCGCCTCGTCAGCCCAGCTGAACCCGCCGACGCCGCGCCTCGTGCATCGCGTGCAGCGAGATCTTGCGCACCTCGACCTTGCTCTGCTCGATGTGGCTGCGCAACAGTCGCTGCGCCTCGTCGGCCTTGCGGCGGATGACCTCGCGCAGGATCTTGGCGTGCTCGTCGTAGGTGGCGTCGATGCGGTCGGGGCGCGTGAAGTCGAGCCGGCGCACGATGCGGATGCGCTCGGTGACCTCCTGGTGGACCCTCGCGATCTCGTCGTTGCCGGCCGCGCGGACGAGCGAGGCGTGGAAAGCCTCGTCGAGTTCACCGACGGCGCGGGCGTCGCGCAGGCGCTCGGCCGCGGGGACGAGCCACGCGGTCTTCAGCGCAGCGAGTTCGGGCGGGTCGTCGCGCCGGCTGCCGAGCCGGGCCACGCTGGCGCACTCCAGCACCACGCGCAGGTCGTAGAGCTGGTCGAGCCGGTCGAAGTCGATGGGCCGCACGAACCAGCCGGTCTTGGCCTCGACCTCGAGGAAGCCCTCGTTGCGCAGGCGGAACAGCGCCTCGCGCACCGGCGTGCGGCTCACGCCCAGCCGCTGGCCGATCTCGGCCTCCGACAGGCGGTCGCCCGGGATCCAGGCGAACTCGTGCAGCTCGCGCTTGAGCGAGGCATAGACCGTCTCGGCCAGGTTGGCGCGCGAGGCGGCGGCCGGCGCGGCCGCGGACACGGAGGTGCCTGCGGCGGTGGGGGCCATGATCGCGCTCATGCCCCGAATGATGCCCGGCCCGCGACGGGGTCGGCCGTCGCGGTGCCGCGGGGATCGTCGGGCGCGAGGATGGGCCAACCCGGGTCCTGCAGCGCGAAGTGGCACGCTGCGGCATGCGCTGCCCCGCGGGGCACCAGCAGCGGTGCCTCGCGGGCGCATCGGTCCTCGCCGCGCGGGCAGCGGCCGTGGAAGCGGCAGGCGTGCGCGGGCGGATCGATCGGGCTGGTGACCTCGCCGCTGAGCTTGATGCGTGGCCCCTGCCCCGGGATCGCGGAGACGAGCGCCTGGGTGTAGGGGTGGCGCGGCGCCCGGAACACCGACTCCGACGGGCCGACCTCGACCAGCTTGCCCAGGTACATCACCGCCACGCGGTCGGTGAGCAGGCGCACGACGTTCAAGTCGTGCGAGACGAACAGCACCGCGAGGTCGAGCTCGCGGCGCAGCCGGTCGAGCAGCTGCAGCACCACGGCCTGGACCGACACGTCGAGCGCGGCGGTCGGCTCGTCGAGGATCAGCAGGCGCGGCTGCACCGCGAGCGCACGGGCGATGCCCACGCGGGCCTTCTGGCCGCCGGATAGCTGGTGGGGGAAACGCGAGAGCAGCTCGGCCGGCAGGCCGACCTGGTGCGCCACCTCCTGCACGCGCGCCTCGACCGCCGCATCCTGGAGCCGTGCCAGCAGCTTGAGCGGCTCGGCGATCGTGTCGCGCGCGGTGAAGCGTGGGTTGAGGCTGTCGGTCGGGTCCTGGAAGACCATCTGGATGCGCGCGCGTTCCGGGCGGCCCGCAAAGGCCGTCGCGGGGATGCCCGCGAGGTCCTGCCCGTCGAACACGATGCGGCCCTCGCTGGGGTCGAGCAAGCGGGCGAGCAGCCGCACCAGCGTGGACTTGCCGCAGCCCGACTCGCCGACGAGGCCGAGGCTCTCACCGGGTGCGATGGTGAGGCTGACATCGTCGACCGCGTGCAGCCGCGCCCCGCGACGGCCCGCCACCGGGAAGGTCTTGACCAGGCGCTCGACCTGCAGGAGCGGCTCAGCCATGGGTGGGGATCATCGTGGTGCTGGCCGTCGGCGTCGCAGCGAGGGCCGGCCAGCCGATGCTCTCGCGCGCACCGGACGCGCCGGGAGCCGGTCCGTCCATCGGGTGCCAGCACGCCACGCCATGCGGCACGCCCGCGTCGAGCAGCGGGCGCTCGGTGCGGCACCGGTCGCTGGCGCGCTCGCATCGTTCGGCGAAGCGGCAGGCCGGCAGGTCGCTGCGGCGCAGGTCGGGCAGGGCCCCGGGCACCGGCGCGAGGTCGGCCAGCGTGCTGCGCTCGCCAGGTGTGGAGGTGATGAGGCGGGCGGTGTACGGATGCTTCGCGCCGGTGAACAGCGCCTTGGACGGCGCCGACTCGACCGCGTGGCCGGCATGCATCACCACGATGCGGTCGCAGTAGTCGGCCGCGAGCGCCAGGTCGTGGGTGATGAACAGCGTGGCCATGTGCCGCTCGCGGGCGAGCTCGGTGATGAGGTCCATCACCGCGGCCTGCGTGGTCACGTCGAGGCCGGTGGTGGGCTCGTCGGCGATCAGCAGGCTCGGGCGGCAGGCGAGCGCCAGCGCGATCATCACGCGCTGGCACATGCCGCCCGACAGCTCGAACGGGTAGGCGTGCACGCGCCGCTCGGGGTCGGCGATGGCGACTTCGCGCAGCGCCTGCACGGCCCGCTGCCTCAGGCTCGTGCCGAGGTCGGGGCCGGTGGCCGCGGCGTGGCGGCGCAGCACGTCCTCGATCTGCTGGCCGACTGGCCGGATCGGGTTGAGCGCGGTGCGCGGGCTCTGGAAGATCATCGAGATCTCGCGGCCGCGCAGGTCGGCGAGCGTGCGCTCGTCGGCCTGCAGCAGGTCGAGCCCGCCGAACACCGCACGGCCGCCAGTGACGCGCGCGGCGCGGTCGCTGATGCCCAGCATCGCGTAGCTGAGCACCGACTTGCCCGAGCCGCTCTCGCCCACCAGGCCGACGATCTCGCCCTTGCGGATCGAGAGGTTGACGCCTTCGAGCGCATGGACCGTGCCGCTGCGGGTGCGGAACTCCAGGCCGAAGTCGCGCACCTCGAGCAGCGGGGGTTGGGTCGCTTCGGCGGAGGTCATGTCCTCAGGTCCTGCGGCGTGGATCGAAGATGTCGCGCAGGGCATCGCCCAGCAGGTTGAACGTGAACACCGCGAGCATCAGCACCAGGCCCGGGAACAGGCTCACCCACCACTCGCCGCTCACGATGAACTGCGCGCCCTCGGCGACCAGGATGCCCCACTCGGGCGTGGGTGGCCGCACGCCCAGGCCGATGAAGCTCAGGCCCGCCGCGTTGAGGATCGCCCAGCCCATGTTCAGGCTCACCTGCACCATGGCCGGCGGCAGCGTGTTGGGGAACAGACGTTGGCCTCGGCCCGCGCGACGCGGATGTAGAACGGCAGGTTGATGATCGCGGTGGCCAGGATGATGTTGCCCACCGTGTTGCCCAGCGCCGCGACGATGCCCATGGCCAGCACGAACAGCGGGAAGGCCATGATCGTGTCGGCGAAGCGGCTGATGAGGCGGTCCCACCACCCGCCGAGGAAGCCGGCGGCCAGGCCGAGCGGCATGCCGATCACGAACGACATCGCCACCGCCGCGAACGCGATGCCCAGGTCGAGCCGGGTCGCCACCACCACGCGCGAGAAGATGTCGCGGCCCAGCGCATCAGTGCCGAACCAGTGGTCGGTCGACGGGGGCTGCAGCGCGACGCTGGCGTTGCTGGCGAGCGGGTCGTAGGGCACCAGCCAGGGACCGAACAGCGCCATCACGACGAAGCCGACGAACAGTCCCGCCGCCACCAGCGTGACCGGGTTGTCGGAGAGCACGTGCCGCACGTGCCCCCAGGTGGTCGAACCGCTCGGCGGGGGCGCGGCGGCCGGGGCCGGGCTGGTGGTCGTGGTCATGAGCTCGCCCCTCAGGCCTCGATCGTCACGCGCGGGTCGATCAGCACGTAGAGCACGTCGATCGCCAGGTTCAGCAGCACGAACAGCAGGCCCATGGTGAGCACGAAGCCCTGCACCGGCGCGTAGTCGCTGGCGGTGAGCGCGTCGATCGCGTAGCTGCCGACGCCGGGCCAGCCGAACACCTTCTCGATGATCACCGAGCTGCCGATCATGAAGCCGAACACCATGCCCAGCGTGGTGATCACCGGCAGCAGCGCGTTGCGCAGCGCATAGCGCACCAGCACCGTCGTGTTCGACAGGCCGCTGGCCCGCGCGGTGCGCACGAAGTCCGAAGACAGCACCGCGATCATCGAGGCGCGCGTCATGCGGGCGATCGGCGCGAGCACGAAGATCGCCATCGTCACCACGGGCAGGATCAGCTGCGTGAAGCAGGCCCACCACAGGCCAGGGTCGCGCGCGATCACGGCGTCGATCAGGTAGAAGCCGGTCACCGTGGGCGGCGGCGAATAGACCGGGTCGAGCCGGCCGAGCGGCGACGGCGCCCAGCCGAGCAGGAAATAGAACACGTAGGCCAGCAGCAGCCCGGTGAAGAAAGCGGGCAACGACACCCCGGCGGTGATCACGACACGCGAGAGCTGGTCGAACCACGAGCCCGGTCGCGTGGCGGCGAGCACGCCCATCGGCAGCGCGATCGCGCACGACAGCAGCAGCGCCAGCAGCACGACCTCGAGCGA
>JALOSQ010000148.1 GCA_025458335.1 Ideonella sp. | reverse complement strand
CGGCCGGCGCGCGTGTAGCGCCAGCCGACCTGCCACTCGAAGCCGCCAAGACCGGACAGCCGGCCCTCGGACGGATTCGGCGCACCACGCGCCCGGGCCGGCGGACTCATGCGTCCCCCGTCACTGGCCCACCAGGCCGTTGCGGATTGCGTAGACGGTCAGCTCCGAGTTGTTCGACAGCCCGAGCTTCTCCAGCACCCGGGCCCGGTAGACGCTCACGGTCTTGGGGCTCAGCGTCAACTCCTCGGCGATGTCCGACAGGCGCTTGCCCGAGGCGATCATGACCAGGGTCTGAAGTTCGCGGTCCGACAGTTTGCTGTGCGCGGCTTCCGAGGTGGGCGTGGTGAGGCTCTCGACCAGCATCTGGGCGATCTCGGGCGTCACGTACTTGCGCCCCTGCCCCACCGTGCGCACGGCGGTGACCAGCAGCGCCGGGTCACCGCCCTTGTTGACGTAGCCGTAGGCGCCGGCGCGCAGCGCGCGGATCGCGTATTGGTCCTCCGGGTACATCGAGACGACCAGCACCCGCATCGTCGCGCCCTCGTCCTTGAGGACATGCAGCACGTCCAGCCCGCTGCGGCCCGGCAGGTTGATGTCGAGCACCAGCACGTCGCAACTCGTGGCGCGCAGCAGCGAGCGCAACTCGCCGTAGTCGCCGGCCTCGCCCACGACCTCGATATCGGTGGCGTCCGACAGCGTGTCGCGGATGCCGCGCCGGATCAGCGCGTGGTCGTCGCAGAGGATCACCTTGATCATCGGGTCCTCCCCCTAGAGTTGGCCCCAGCCGGTCGGATCGTAGTCCCCCCGGTCCGGGGTGCGCGGGGCCTGCCGCTCCAGGGAACGGGCACTTTCCAGCGGCACCGACAGGATCAGCGATGTGCCGCGGCCCTGGCGGCTGGTGAGATCCACCCACCCGCCGACGGTGCCTGCACGCTCGTGCAGGCCCCGGATGCCGAAGCTGTGGGCCTTGGCCAGGTCGGCGTGCGACAGGCCGCGGCCGTTGTCGGTGACCTCCAGCGACAACGTGCCGCCAGCCAGCGAGAGGTCCATGCGCACCTGTGACGCCTGGGCGTGCTTGGTCACATTGGTGAGCGCCTCCTGCGCCGTCCGATAGGCCACCAGCGCCACCCCGGCAGGCAGCTCGGGCACGCCCGGTGGCGTGACCAGGCGGCACGCCACGCCGGTGCGCTTCTCGAAGCGGCTCGCCATCCACTGCAGGGCCGCGACCAGGCCTTGCTCCAGGATCGCCGGGCGCAGGTTGTGCATGATCCGCTGGCTGGACTCGATGGCCGACTTCACCGTCTCCAGCGCCCCTGTCACCCGCTGCAGGACCTCGGGCGAATCGGTGTGCCGCGCGATCCAGGCCAGGTCGAACTTGAGCGCGGTCAGCGAGCCGCCCACGTCGTCGTGGATCTCCCGGGCAATCGCCGCGCGCTCCATCTCGACGCTGGTCTGCAGATGCTGGGCAAGTTCGCGCAGGCGCTGGCGGGACTCGACGAGTTCACGGTCGGCGCGCTCGCGGGCGCGGCGGGTCTCGGCTGCCTCGACGGCCTGCAGCACGGCCGGCACGAGCCGCGCGAGGTTGTTCTTGAGTAGGTAGTCGCTCGCGCCCTGGCGCATGGCGGCGACGGCCGCGTCCTCGCCGATCTCGCCCGACAGCAGGATGAAAGGGACGTCGCTGCCGCGGCCCTTCACGATCTCCAGGGCCTTGAGGCCGGTGAAACCAGGCAGGTTGTAGTCGGAGATCACCGCGTCCCAGGGCCGGTCCAGCGCCGCGCCGAAGTCGGACTCGGTCTCGACGCGCACGGCGTGCACGGTCAGGCCGCCGCGACGCAGGTGGGCCAGCGTGAGCTCGTGGTCGAGCTCCGAATCCTCGAGGTGCAGCAGCGTGAGGCTGCGCGCGGCGGGGGCCTGACGCATGGCGGAAGTATGCCGCCGGGCCCGTTCGAGGCCGGGTCCGCGGGGGCGATCGGCCCGCGGGCCGGGGGCTTTAGCGCAGAAATGGCGCGGCTTTCCCGCCGTGATCGTGAAAACGGCCGTCCGCGGCGGTCGAACAATGCCCCGCAACGGTCAGCAGGCGGCCTTGCCACGCCCGACCGACCCGTGAACCTGGAGCCACGATGAACCCTGGATCCGCCAGCGATGCCTCGCGGCCGGCCACCGCCGCCGCGCCGCCCGACGTCCCGGACTTCGGTGACGAGGGGGCGTTGCCGCCCCGCAGCCTGCCTCTGGCCACCGCGGCCGACCTGCAGGATCACCTGATGACGGCGGCCAACGACCTCGACCGCCTTCAGGGTCTGCTGACCGATGCCAGCGACACGCTGATGGCGCGTTTCCACGGGGCCATGAGCGAGGTGCACCGGCTGCGCGAAGTCGCCCTGACCGAGCCTACGGCGGCGCCGCCCGTCGACAGCGTCCTGCAGCACCTGGCCTGCGCCGTCACCGCGCTGCAGTTCCAGGACATGGCGTCTCAGTTGATCGGGCACACGAACCGCCGCCTGCGCAACTGCGCCGACCTGCTGGCCCGCGAGGCCATGGGCGACGACGAGGACGGCCAGACCGTCGTCGAGACGCCCCCCTTGCGACCGAATCCCGTCACCCAGGCCGAGATGGACGCTGGTTCCATCGAGCTTTTCTGAAGACCCCGAGCGGAGCTGACCATGCATTCAATCCTCGCCGTCGACGATTCCGCCTCGATGCGGCAGATGGTCTCGTTCACCCTGAAGAGCGCCGGCTACACGGTGGTCGAGGCCGTGGACGGCCAGGACGCCTGGGAGAAGGCGAACTCGCGCGACTTCGACCTCGTGCTGACCGACCAGAACATGCCGCGCCTGGACGGCATCGGACTGACCAAGAAGCTGCGCGACAACCCGAAGTTCAAGGCCACGCCGATCCTGATCCTGACCACCGAGTCGAGCGACCAGATGAAGCAGGCCGGACGCTCGGCCGGCGCCACGGGCTGGCTGGTCAAGCCTTTCGATCCGGGCAAGCTGCTCGAGGTCATCAAGAAGGTGATCCGCTGACCGCGGCGCACCCCAGCGACGCAGCCCACCAGAACCCACGAGCACGGAGCGCGGCATGGCCGACATGAGCCCCGACACCAACGCCGGAGGCGCCGGCATCGACCTCAGCCAGTTCTACCAGGTCTTCTTCGAGGAAGCCGGCGAGAACCTGGAGCGCATGGAGCAGTTGCTCCTGGGCATGGACGTCACGGCCGCCGACGACGAGGATCTCAACGCGATCTTCCGTTGCGCGCACTCGATCAAGGGCGGCGCCGCGACCTTCGGCTTCGCCGACGTCGCCGAGCTGACGCACCAGATGGAGACGCTGCTCGACAAGCTGCGGCGGCACGAACTCGAGCCGACAGCCCAGATGGTCGACGTGCTGCTCGAGTCGGGCGATGCGCTCAAGGCGCAGCTCGAGCGCCACCAGGGCAGCGGCGGCGACGCCGTGGACACCGCCGGCCTGCTCGATCGCATCCGCACGCTGGTGGCCGGCCAGGCGCTCGAGCCGGCGGCTGCCGCGCCCGCACCGGTGCGCCTGCGCGTCGAATCGCCCGCGCCGTCACCGCTGGCCGCGCCAGCCGCGGCCGCTGAGCCCGCCGGCGCGACGCCGGCCGGCGTGCGCTCGCTCGAACTCCGCGTCGGCCCGCTGGCCGACCCGGACCGTGCCAATCAGATCGCCGAGCTGTTTCGCGACGTCACCGACCTCGGCACGATCGAGCCCCTGGACAACGGCATCTCCGCCGACGGCATGCGGCGCTTCAAGGTCCACACGCAGGCGAGCGACAGCGACCTGATCGACCTGTTCAGCTTCCACGTCTCGCGCGAGGAGGTGCAGTTGCTTCCGCTGGGACCGGGCTACGGTTTCCACGACGGGGCCCCCGGGGCCCCCAAGGCGGAGGCTCCGGACCCTGGCTACGGCTTCTTCGATGACGCCCCGGGCGCGCCCAAGGCCGACGCCACGCCGGTCACCGGTGAAGCGCCGGCACCCAACACCCTGGCCACGACGGTCCGTCCCTCGGCGCCAGCCAAGACCGCGGCGCCCAAGGGCGACAAGGCCACCGGCGGCGGGCTCGACTCGTCGACGCTGCGCGTCTCGGTGGAGAAGGTCGATCAGCTGATCAACCTCGTCGGCGAGCTCGTCATCACCCAGGCGATGCTGGCGCAGACCAGCAAGCACATCGACGCGGCGCTGTACCAGCAGCTCGCCTCGGGCCTCGCCGACCTCGAGCGCAACACCCGGGACCTGCAGGAATCGGTGATGTCGATCCGCATGATTCCCATGTCGATCGTCTTCAACCGCTTCCCGCGCATGCTGCGCGACCTCGCGGCCAAGCTGGGCAAGAAGGTCGAGTTCGTCACCGTCGGCGAGGCGACCGAACTGGACAAGGGCCTGGTGGAGAAGATCACCGACCCGCTCACGCACCTGGTGCGCAACAGCTGTGACCACGGCATCGAGCTGCCGGCCGAGCGCCTGGCCAAAGGCAAGCCCGAGCACGGCACGATCACGCTGAGCGCCTCGCACCAGGGCGGCTCGATCGTCATCGAGGTTCGCGACGACGGCAAGGGACTGTCCCGCGACAAGCTGCTGAAGAAGGCCCGCGAGCGCGGCCTGCATGCACCCGACAGCCTGACCGATGCGGAGGTGTGGGGCCTGATCTTCGAGGCCGGCTTCTCGACCGCCGAGGTGGTCACCGACGTGTCCGGCCGCGGCGTCGGCATGGACGTGGTCAAGAAGAACATCACCTCGCTGGGTGGCACGGTCGAGATCGACTCGGCCGAGGGCTACGGCATGAGCGTCAAGGTGCGACTGCCGCTGACGCTGGCGATCATGGACGGCATGAGCGTGGGCGTCGGCGAGGAGGTCTACATCCTGCCGCTGGCCAGCGTGGTGGAGAGTTTCCAGGTCGAGCCCGGGATGATCCGCACGATCGGCAACGCCAGCCGGGTCGTGCAGGTGCGCGACGAGTACATGCCCGTGCTCGAGTTGGAGAGCGTGTTCCACGTGCCGCGCTTCGATTTCGAGAACGTCAGCTCGATCATGGTCGTGGCCGAGGCCGAGGGCGGCCGCGTGGCCCTGCTGGTCGACGAACTGCTCGGACAGCAGCAGGTGGTGGTGAAGAACCTCGAAGCCAACTACCGCAAGGTCACCGACGTCTCGGGCGCCACGATCATGGGCGACGGCCGCGTCGCGCTGATCCTCGACGTGTCCAGCCTGGTGCGCCGCGCACGCCATTGAAGGCCCGCCCGGGCCCGGTGCGGGCCCGGGAACGAAGCCGTTTCCCGCGTCCCCGACACCACAGGAGGCTCCGATGAGCACCCTCCACCCCCACGACAAGGCCATGCTGATGGCCATCGCCGTGATCTTCGCCGCATCGCTCGGCTACGGCGTGGCCAACGACGGTCTGCTGCTGGCGGCCGGCGTCGGCAGCGCCCTTCTGGCAGTGGCCGGCGGTGCGGCCCTCCTGGGCCGCGGCGCAACCATGAGCCAGGTCGCGCTGCCGGCGCTCGGCATGGCGATGGTGGGGTTGCTGATCCACACCGGCCGCGGTCACACCGAGACCCACTTCGCGGTGTTCGCGTTCCTGGCCTGCACCATCGTCTACCGGCACTGGCTGCCGGTCGTGGCCGGTGCCGCCACGATCGCCGTCCATCACCTCAGCTTCAACTACTTCCAGCAGTGGGGGTGGGGACCGATCTGCTTCACCGAACCCGGCCTGGGCAAGGTCATCGAGCACGCGAGCTACGTGATCGCGCAGTCGGCGGCGCTGATCGGGCTGGCGATGCGGGCACGCCGCGACTTCGCGGCCGGTGCCGAACTGCAGTCGATCGCAGACCGCCTGGTCACGGCGGACGGCCGCATCGACTTCAGCGTGGCGCGCGTCGCCGACCCGCAGCCGACGACACGCAAGCTGCTCGAGGCCCTGGCCCAGGTCGAAACGTCGATCCGCGAGGTGCGCGTGAGCGTGGACTCGATCAACACCGCGGCCGGCGAAATCGCCGCAGGCAACAACGACCTGGGCCATCGCACCGAGCAGGCGGCCAGCAACCTGCAGCAGACCGCCAGCTCCATGGAGCAGCTCACCGGCACCGTCAAGCAGACCGCCGACAGCGCCCGCACCGCC
>JALOSQ010000147.1 GCA_025458335.1 Ideonella sp. | reverse complement strand
CAGCGCGAGCAAGGGCGGGGTGGCGCAGCTCACCAAGAGCCTGGCGATCGCCTATGCGGCCGACGGCATCCGCGTGAACGCGGTCGCGCCGGGCTGGATTGCCACGCCCCTGACCCAGGCCCTGCAGGACGATCCGGCCCGCACCCAGGCGATCCTGGCGCGCACGCCGATGGGCCGCTGGGGCACGCCGGAGGACGTCGCGGGGCCGGTGCTGTTCCTGGCGAGCCCGGCCGCAGGCTTCGTCACCGGCGTCGTGCTGCCGGTCGACGGCGGCTACCTGATCACCTGAATCCAGCCTCTGCGGAGACCCGGCATGATCGTTCAGCACCCCGGCATCCAGCGCGAGATCGCCGTGCCGGCCATTCCCGACGACGAGCGCGTGTGGGTCCCGCAGGCCCCGGGCGTGTGGTTCAGGCCGCTGCTGCTCAATACGGTGACCGGCAGCTGGTGCAACCTGCTGCGCGTGCGCAAGAGCGGCGTCCTGTCGCGGCACATCCATCCGTCCTGGGTCACGGGCTACGTGATCCGTGGCGCCTGGCGCTACCTCGAGCACGACTGGGTGGCCCGAGAGGGGTCGTTCGTCTACGAGCCGCCCGGCGAGATCCACACGCTGGTGGTCGACGAGGTGGCCGGCGCGCCGGAGATGATCACCCACTTCAACATCCACGGCGCGATGGTCTACGTCGACGAGCAGGGGCGCACCACCGGCTACGAGGACGTCTTCACCAAGATCGAGATGTGCCGCCGGCACTATGCCGACGTCGGGCTCGGGTCGGCATACGTCGACCAGTTCGTTCGCTGACCGCTGCGACCGCAGGCGGGTTCCTCGAGGTTGCCCGCTCGAGGGGACTGGTCAGTCGACCTGCGCCGGCGCCTCCCGGACCGGGTCGCGCCGGTCGCGGGTGGCGAACTGGGCCAGCGCCACGCCGGCCAGCGTGATGCCCGCGCCGATGATCTTCACCCCGGTGTAGCGTTCCCCGGTGGCCCACCAGGCGACCAGACCGGCGACCAGCGGCATCAGGTATTGCAGTGGCGCGGTGCGGCCCACGCCCCGCCGCTCGTTGACCCAGCCCCACACCAGCCAACCGCCGAAGGCCGAGATCACCGAGGCCCACAGCAGCAGGCCCCAGTGCACGGCCTGCATCTCGGCCCAAGGGGCGCTCAGGGCCGCCGGCAGCCCGAGCAGCACCAGACCGGGACTGCCGGCCAGCGTGGCATAGGCCATCACCGCCACGCCTCCATGGCGCTGGATGAGCGGCTTGGTCATCACCGTGTAGTACGAGAAAAGCGACGCAGCGAACAGCATCATCAGGTCGCCGCCGGTGGCCGCCCACTGGCGGCCAACCAGCTTGTCGGACAGGAACACCAGCACGCCGACGCAGGCCAGCGCCACGCCGGCGACCTGGCCGCGGGTCAGGCGCTCGAGCCCGGCCCAGTGCAGGATCAGCAAGGTGAACACCGGGCCGCAGGCCAGGATCAGCGCACTCGAGAAGGCCGTCGACCAGTGGATGCCGTAGGTGACCATGCTCACGTGGATCGTGTGTGCAAGCACGCCCAGACCGGCCAGTCGCCACGCATCGGCGCGGGGCAGGCGCAGCCAGCGCCCGCGGGTCACGTACAGCAGCAGCCCGGCGGCGCAGGCGGGCAGGATCAGGTAGCGCGCGAACAGGAATGCGCCCGGGGGCAGCACCTCGAACAGCGCCTTCTGCACGGCGAAGTTCGCACCCCACACGAACACCACGCCGAGACCCGCGGCGAGCGCCAGCGTCTGGCCATCCACCGGGGCCGCCGCGTCGCCAGGGCGCGTCGCGCGTGTCATCGCGCCCGCGGCCCGCGCACAATCGGGACGAAACTCACTGACCGACTGCCGCCACGATGAAGACCGTCCTCGTCCTGAACGGGCCGAACCTGAACCTGCTGGGCACGCGCGAGCCGCAGGTGTACGGCTCGACCACCCTGGCCGACCTGGAGGCGCTGTGCCGCAGGCGCTGCGAGGCGCGCGGGTTCGCGCTGGACTTTCGCCAGTCCAACCACGAGGGCGTGCTGGTCGACGCCATCCACGAGGCCGGCCAGCGGCAGGCTGCCGGTACGCTCGCGGGCGTGGTGCTCAATGCGGGCGCGTACACCCACACCTCGATCGCGTTGCACGACGCGGTCAAGGGCACGGGCGTGGTGATGATCGAGGTGCACCTGTCGAACGTGCATGCGCGCGAGGCGTTCCGCCACCACTCGTTCCTGTCGCCCGTGGCCGCCGGGGTGATCGTGGGGCTCGGTGCCGAGGGCTACGCGCTCGCCATCGATGCCCTCGCCGCGCGGGTGGCGGCGGCCTGAGGCTGGCGCGCGGCGATCCGCACCGAGCCGGGCAGGCGGCCAGGTCGTTCGCCGGTCGGGGTGCGCCCGGCGGGTGGCCCGGCATCGTCGCGCACGCATCACGGGGTGGCGGCCGGTCCGACCGCCGAGTCCGGCTCGGGCGGCACCGCGGCCCGGTAGGCGTGCCAGGTGGCATGCCCGATGACCGGCCCGGCCACCAGCAGGCCGGCGAACCACGGCAGCATCGCCAGCACCACGATCACCGTGATGATCGCGCCCCACCAGATCATCACCGCCGGCTGCGTCAGCACGAGGCGCAGGCTGGTCAGCCCGGCGGTGATCGCGTCGGTCTGGCGATCGAGGATCATCGGCAGCGCGATGACGCTCACGCTGTAGATCAGGCCGGCGAACACCGCCCCCACGCCGATGTACGCGACGATGAACTCGAGGTTCTCGGGATTGAGCAGCGCGCCGATCGATCCCTTGAAGTCGGGCATGCCGTCGAAGCTGACCGCAAACACGACGAGCGAGGCGCGGCCCCACAGCATCTCGAGCACGAGCAGCACGCCGCCGAAGATCGCGATCGTGCCCAGGCGCTGGTCGAAGGCCAGCAGCGAGTCGCCGAAGTCGGGGCGCTGGCCGCGCTCGATGCGCATGCTCACCTGGTAAAGGCCCAGGCAGAGGAAGGGCCCCATCAGCAGGAATCCGGCCGACAGGGCCAGCGTGTAGGCGGGGGCATGCTCGAACACCTTCATGAGCGCCCAGCCCATGACCATGAAGCAACCGCCGTAGAACAGCCCGATCAGCGGGTGCCGGGCGAAATCGCGCGCACCGGCAGCGAGCCAGCGGAGCGGGTCCGCGAAGCCCAGCGGGTTCAGCGGGATCGTCAGCGTGCTGCGCGCGGCCGGCGGCGCGTCGGCCGCCGGCTCGGCTGCCGGAGCGGGGGCCGGGTGGGCGGCGGGCAGGGCTGCGGTGTCTTCGTCGACGGGCATCGAGGGGGCGCGGCGCGGGCCCGAGGCTCAGATCACGTTGAGCTCGAGCAGCCGCTCACCCCGCAGGATGCGTCCCGGGTCGAGGCTTGGCAAGTCGGAGTCGCCCTCGGCAGCGATCCACGCGGCCAGCTGGCGGCCGGCGGCCGGCGCTTGCTGCATGCCATGGCCCGAGAAACCGCACGCCAGCGACAGCCCCTCGACGCCAGGCCAGGGACCCACCAGGCCGTTGTGGTCGAAGGTGTTGACCTCGTAGTAACCGGCCCAGGCTCCCGTGACCCGCAGCGATTCGAACGCCGGCACGCGTGCGGCCAGGGCGGGCCACAGCACCTCGTCGAAGAGCCCGTGGTCGATGGACTCCAGCGGTTGGTCGTCGAGGTCCTCGCCGCGCGGCGGGGCGCCGCACAGGAAGCGCTGGGACGGCGACGCCTGTCCGCGCGTGGACCCCTCGGGCCGGAACCAGAGGCCGCTCGGGTCGATGACCAGCGGGCAGCGATCGAGCATCGCCGGGGCGTCGAAGACGAACACGTCGCGCTTGCGCGCTCGCACCGGCAAGTCGATGCCCAGCGGCGCCAGCAAGGGCGCCGACCACGCCCCGGCGGCGACGACCACGTGGTCGAACGGCTGGAGCGTGCCGTCGTCGAGCATCACGCCGGTGACGGCCGAGCCTCGACCGAGTGCCTCCGGCGAGGGCTTGCGCGTCCTCAGGCCGGCCGGTCCCGTCACCAGCCTGCGCACGCCCGCCTTCACGAAGCGCACGCCGTCGGCGATCGCCTTGCGGCGGAAGGCCTGCAACACGCTCCAGCCGTCGAACCAGCCCTCGCCGGACTGCCCGAGCGAGCCCAGCGCGATGCCGTCGGTGGACAGCCACGGGAATCGCTCGCGCAGGGCCGGCGGCGCAAGCAGCGCCACGTCGGCGCCCATGCGGCGCTGCAGGTTGTGGTGGCTGCGCAGCAGGCCGGCGCCGGACTCCGGCACCAGGTAGAGGTACCCCCGCTCGACCAGCCCGATGTGCGGCGGCGGGTCGCTGGAAACGGCCAGTTCCTCGCCGATACGCCGGTAGAACGCGAGGCTCTCCTGCGACAGGCGGATGTTCACCGCGGTCGAGAACTGCTGCCGGATCGAGCTCGCCGACAGGGCGCTCGAGGCGCGGGCGTAGGTCGGGTCGCGCTCGAACACGACGGGCGCGATGTCGTGGTCGCGGGCCAGGAAGCACGCCAGCGCCGAGCCCATCACGCCGCCGCCGATGATGCCTACACTGGGGCGGACCGGTTTCGTTCTCATCGTCATGCGAGTCTATTCAGCTGCCGAGGTCCACGCCGCATTGCCGTGGGAACCACTCGCCCAAGCGTTGCGCCGGGCCTTTGCCCTGGGCGCGGCGGTGCCGCTGCGGCATGCCCACCCGTTGTCGGGCGCGGACACCCTGCTGCTGATGCCCGCCTGGGACGAACGGGTCGTCATCACCAAGCTGGTGACGGTCATCCCGTCGGCCGCCCACACGGTCCAAGCCACCGTGCTGGTGCTCGACCGCGCCAGCGGCGCGCCGCTGGCGGTGCTCGACGGCGAGGCGGTGACGCTGCGCCGCACCGCGGCCACGTCGGCGCTGGCGGCGCGCGCGCTCGCGCGGGACGATGCGCAGTCGCTCCTGCTCGTCGGCCCGGGCCGCCTGGCGGCCTGGATGGCGCGTGCGCATGCGGCGCTTCGACCGGGGCTGCGCCGCATCGCCGTGTGGGGCCGTCGTCCGCCAGCTGCCGCGGCGCTGGCCGCCGAACTGGCCGCCGAAGGACTGCCCGCGCAAGCGGTGACCGGGCTGCCCGCTGCCGTCGCGGCGTCGGACATCGTCTGCTGCGCGACGACCTCCAGCGAGCCGGTGGTGCGCGGCGACTGGATTCGCCCAGGCACGCACCTCGACCTGGTCGGCGGCTTCACGCGCACCATGCGCGAGGTCGACGATGCCGCCCTCGCCCGGGCCCGCATCGTCGTCGACACCTTCGCCGGAGCGCTGGCCGAGGCCGGAGACCTGGTGCAGCCGCTCGAGCGAGGTGTCCTGGCCCGCGAACGCATCGTCGGCGAGCTGGCCGACCTCTGGCGCGACGAGGGCGCCACGCGCCGGCTGGGACGGCAGTCCGCCGACGAGGTCACGGTCTTCAAGTCGGTCGGCACTGCGCTCGAGGACCTGGCAGCGGCGTCGCTGGTGGTGGCCGGACCGTCTGCTTCGCCGACACCGTAATCCCCCTGTCCGCGCCGCGCCGGACGCGGTATAACCCTTTTTCGATATCAACTATGGCCGCGCCCGATCGAGGCGATGCCAGAGGGGCCCTACGCGGCGGTCGACCGGCCAAGGCGTGGCGGGCGAGGAGAGCACCATGGACGTCCCGACCCATCGCTGGTGGCACACACCGGCCTGCGTCTATTCGTACACCTTCCGGCGCTGGGTCATCGAGGAGGAGGCGGCGGGCTGGCAGGCCCAGGTCGTGGTCGTCCACTCGCCAACGCCGCTGTTTCCCGATGACCTGCTGCTGCGCCTGCTCGCCGTCACGCCCTACGCCAAGGAGTTCCTGCTGATCGAGCAGGCGGCCGACAGCGTGCTGGTGCTCGACACCTGGCAACGCACGCTCGAGGTCATCGGTCCGAACGACGCGCCGCCCCAGCCGGTGCGGGCGTTCTCGCGCTGGTGGAGCTACGCCGAATGCGACGTGGTCGAAGGCGGCGGCGCGCCGCCCGGCGCGCACTGACGGCTGCCGATCCGCCGTTGGCCCTCAGCCATCGGCGATCGTCGGTCGGCCGTCATTCCCGCGACCGGCGCACCCGCAGCAGCTCGTCGACGATCAGCAGGATCGCGCCGACGGTGATGCA
>JALOSQ010000146.1 GCA_025458335.1 Ideonella sp. | reverse complement strand
TGCCCGACCGGCGCTGGGTCTGCCACGCCTGCGGCGAGATCGTCGAGGGGCCTTTCGAGAGCTGCTGGAACTGCGGCGCGTGGGCGCCGGGCTGAGGGCTCCTTTCCCGATCCCGCTCCGGGCGCCGCGGCGGGTCCCCTGGCGACCCTTGCCCTGCGTTGGCCTGCCGGCCCGCACGCGTCGGCATGGCATCCGCCCCCTGTCACGGCCATGTCACGGCGATCGGCGAGCGTGACGGTTTCCGCAAGCCGACCGTCACCCATGAACCTGCCCGACCTGCCGATTCCCGACCAGGAACTGCGCCGCCGGCTCGAGCACGACGTGCTCGACGGCTACGACGAGGAGCTCGAGCTCGAGTTCGAGGACCGCCAGCTCGACCCGCGCGATGCCGAGCCAACCACCGGCGAGCGCCGTGCCGACCGGCAGCGCTACTTCCGCGAGCTCTTCCGCCTGCAAGGCGAACTGGTCAAGCTGCAGGATTGGGTGGCGCACACCCGCCACAAGGTGGTGATCCTGTTCGAGGGGCGCGACGCGGCCGGCAAGGGCGGCGTCATCAAGCGCATCACGCAGCGCCTGAACCCGCGCGTGTGCCGTGTGGTCGCGCTGCCCGCGCCGAACGACCGCGAGCGCACGCAGTGGTACTTCCAGCGCTACGTGTCGCACCTGCCGGCCGGGGGCGAGATCGTGCTGTTCGACCGCAGCTGGTACAACCGCGCGGGCGTCGAGCGCGTGATGGGCTTCTGTTCGGAGGACGACGTCGAGGAGTTCTTCCGTTCGGTCCCCGAGTTCGAGCGCATGCTGGTGCGCTCGGGCATCCAGGTGATCAAGTACTGGTTCTCGATCACCGATGACGAGCAGCACCTGCGCTTCCTCGGCCGCATCCACGACCCGCTCAAGCAGTGGAAGCTGAGCCCGATGGACCTCGAGAGCCGCCGCCGCTGGGAGGCCTACACGAAGGCCAAGGAGGCGATGCTGGAGCGCACGCACATCACCGAGGCGCCCTGGTGGGTCGTGCAGGCGGTCGACAAGAAGCGCGCCCGGCTCAACTGCATCCACCACCTGCTGCAGCAGATGCCGTACCACGAGATCGAGCGGCCGGCGATCGAACTGCCGGCCCGCGTGCGCAACCCCGATTACCTGCGAGCGCCCGTGCCGGCGGACATGATCGTGCCCGAGGTGTACTGAGCCGATCGAGTTCCCGCGACGGGCTGTCCGCCCGCTCGGCGAGCCCATCGACAATGCGGCCGTGACGCCGCTCGATCGCCTGCCCGGACAGTCCCTCGCCATCGCCCGTCGCGTGCTGCTCGAGTACTGGCGCCAGCGGCGCGTGCTGGTGTTCTGGGGCGTCTTCCCCGCGCTGATGCTGCTGCTGTTCGGGCTCATCTACCGCGAGAACGCGGCCCTGCGCGGCGGCTTCGACAGCACGCCGGCCGGCATCCTGATCGGCGCGGCGCTGTTCTTCAGCTGTCTTGGGGGCACCCTGGCGCTGCTGGTGGCCGAGAAGGAGCGTCGCACGCTGCGTCGCCTGCTCGTCTCACCGCTGCACCCGGCGGCGTACTTCATCGGCGTGGTGCTGGCGCTGTCGGTCGTCGCGGCGCTGCAGGCGGCACTGGTGTTCGGGCTGGGCCGCGCGATCGGGGCGCAGTACCGCGGCAGCATCGGCCTGGGCGTGCTGGCGGTGGCGCTCTCGGTGGTGGGCTACGTCGGCCTGGGCTTCGTGTTCGGCGCGCGCTTCGCCCGCCGCGCCGAGGACATCAACGGCCCCTTGACCGGCTTCGGCGTGCCGCTGCTCGTGCTGGGCGGCACCTTCTTCCCGCTCGAGCTGCTGCCCGACGTGCTGCGCAAGGTCGCCTGGTTCAACCCGATCCTGCACATGAACGAGGCGCTCAAGGGCGTGTCGGGCCGCGGCCAGGGTTTCGTCGAACTGGCCGGGCACTTCCAGTTCCTGTTGGTCTTCGCGGCCGTCGCGCTGGCCGCAGGCATCGCCTCGTACCGGCGGCTGCTGGTTGAGGAGCGGCGCGCGTGAGCGGCGCGTCGCCGTTGCTGGTGCGTTTCGACGGCGTCGCCAAGACGCTGGGCGAGCGGCGGGTGCTCGAGGGCATGAGCTTCGAGATCCGCCGCGGCGAGGCCTACGGCCTGCTGGGCCCGAACGGCAGCGGCAAGTCCACGGCGATCCGCCTGCTCGCCGGATTGCTCGCGCCCGACGCGGGGCAGATCGCGTTCGACGGGCATCCGCTCGGTCCCGCGGACGTCCGCCGGCTTGGGGTCTGCATGCAGGACGTGTCGCTCTACCGCGAGCTGACGCCAGTGGAGAACCTGGAGTTCTTTGCGCGCCTGTACGGCCTCGCGGCGCACGAGCGCCGGCGCCGCGTCGACGAGCTGGTGACCCGCTTCGAGCTGGCGCCGTACGCCGGGACGCGCGTCTCGCGCCTGTCCGGTGGCTGGCAGCAGCGCGTGCACGTGGCCGTCGGCCTGGTGCACTCGCCCGACCTGCTGGTGCTCGACGAGCCGACCGGCGCCGTCGACGTCCAGGCCCGCCATGCCCTGTGGTCGCAGCTGGAAGCCCTGCGCAAGGCGGGCCTGAGCCTGCTGCTCACCACGCACCAGCTCGACGAGGCCGAGCGCCTGTGCACGCGGCTCGGGGTGCTGCGCGCGGGCCGCTTGATCGCCGAGGGCAGCCCCGCCGAGCTGAAGGCTCGATTGCCCGCGCAGGCCATGGCGTTCGTCGCGACGCGCGACGCCGACGCCTTGCGTGAACGCGCGGACCGCCTGGGCTGGCCGCTGCGCACCTACGCGCGGGGCACCGCGTGCCTGCTGCCGCAGTGGCTCTCGCTGCAGGAGGTGGCCCAGGCGCTGCAGGGCCTCGAACTCGACAGCCTGGCCGTCCAGCCGGTCACCCTGGAAGCAGCCTACCTGGACCTGCTCGAGGCGCCGATGGGCGGAGCCCGCACGGAGTCCGCGGCCGCGATCACCTGACCCTGGCTGCCAACGGCGGTGAACCACCGCGCCAAGCGGCCGAACGGCAGGTCCGGCTTCTTCCACCGGGCCAGGATCGACCGCGTTCAGCCCGGCACCGCGAGCATCACCGCATACGACTTGAACGTGGCCGTGGCCGCCTGGCCGACGGCCAGGCCGAGCGCCTCGACCGCATCGTTGGTGACCGAGGCCGTGACCGTGGCGCCGCCGGGCAGCGTGACCCCCACCAGCGACGACACCGCGCCCTTCTGGACGCGGGCGATCGTGCCCGCGAGCTGGTTGCGCGCCGACAGGCGGTAGCCGGCGAAGTCGGTCACGAGCACGACCTCCGAGGCCTTGACCAACGCGATCGCGTCCTGCCCGGGCTCGAGGCCAAGGCGTTCGGCCGAGCCGGTCGTCAGTGACGCGGTCACCTCCTGCCCGCCCGCGACCCTGAGCGTGACCTCGGTGGTCGCCGGCCCCCGGACGATGGCGGTCACGGTCCCCGCGAACTGGTTGCGCGCCGACGTCTTCATCGAGATCCTCCTGAGCAGGGCCGCGAGGCCCGGTTGTTCGAGCAGCCAACGCTCCTGGTCGGCCAGGAACGCGGCGTGGCGCGCCTCGAGCTGGCGCCAGGCGGCGAGCAGCTGTCGCCCCACCTCGGTCAGGCGCGATCCGCCGCCGCCGCGCCCGCCCGTCGACGCTTCCACCAGCGGCGCGCTGGCCAGATTGGCGGCGGTCTCGAGCAGCAGCCAGGCGCCCTTGTAGCTGTAGCCCGCGGCCCGCGCCGCACGGTGCAGCGAACCGGTGTCCTGCAGCGCCTGCAGCAGGGCAAAGAAGCGGTGGTCCAGGCGGCCCGCGACCTGCAGGCTGCCGCGCAGCACCGTCGTGTCGGCGCGTGCAGCGGTCCCTGGCGCCTGCACCTGGCGGGCGGTCGTGGTTGGCGAGTCCGCGGGGCTCATCCGGTCCCTGGCGTCGAACCATCCGGACCGGGTCCGGCGAGCATCCGGCGCAGCGCGCCCTCCCCCGGCCTGGGCGCGCGGACCAAGGCCGGCGCGATCGCCTCGCGCGCCCGCTCGCGCGAGGCGACCCGGTCGAGGTCCACCTCGCGCACCACGCGTCCGTCCTCGACCAGGAAAGCCACGTTGGCCAGCGCGAGCACATCGTCGATGTCGTGCGTGATCATCACCGCGGGGATGCCCCAGCGGGCGCGCACCGCCGCCAGCTCCTCGCGCAGCTTCTGACGCAGCATGGGATTGAGCGCCGCGAACGGCTCGTCGAGCAGCAGCGCGCTCGGGTTGCACGCCAGGGCCCGCGCCAGCGCGACCCGCTGCTGCTGGCCGCCCGAGAGCGTCGACGGACGGCTGTGGGCCATGGCGGTCAGCCCGAAGGCCTCGAGCAGTTCGTCGACGCGGCGGCGGTCGTCGGCCTGCAGGCGGCCGAGCCACTGTCGCAGGCCGAAGGCGACGTTGTCGCGAACGCTCAGGTGCGGAAACAGCGCATAGCTCTGGAACAGGTAGCCCACGCCACGACGCGCTGCCGGCACATCGACGCCCTGCGCCGCGTCGAACAGCGTGCGCCCGCCGATGCGCACGTGGCCCGCCGTCGGCCGCAGCAGACCGGCCATCGCCTGCAGCGTCAGCGACTTGCCGGCACCCGACGGGCCGTACAGCGCCACCACCGGCGCCTCGCTGGCGAACGACACCGCGAGGTCGAAACGGCGCCGGCCGTCGCTGACCGTGGCGTGCAGGTCGACGTCGATCATCGGTCGCGATGCCCGCTGTCGCGTCGGGTCATGGCGTGCTGAAGCCGAAGCGCTGCAGGATGCCTCGCGCCGGCGGTCCGGACAGGAAGTCCAGGAACGCGCGCGCCTTCGCCTTCTCGCGGCTCTCCGCCACCATCGCCGCCGGGTAGGTGACCGGCGAGTGGCCGGAGGCGGCCAGCACGACGCGGACCCGGTCCTTCATCAGCTCGGCGTCGGTGCGGTAGACGAAGCCGGCCTCGACCTCGCCACGCGACACGTAGTCGAGCACCTGGCGCACGTTGTCGGCGAACACGATCTTCGGCTCGACAGCGGCCCAGGCCCCGGCGCTGTCCAGGGCCTCCTTCGTGTACCGGCCGACCGGCACGGTGGCCAGCTTTCCGACCGCCACCCGCCGGACGTCGGGCCGGCCGAGGTCGGCGATCGTCGACAGCGGCACGGCGCTCTGCAGCGGGCTGATCATCACCAGGCTGTTGGCCGCGAAATCGCGGCGGGTGCCGGGGTCGATCACCTTGGCTGCGACGCCGCGATCCATGGTGACCTGGTCGGCGCTGAGGAACACGTCGACCGGGGCGCCTTGCAGGATCTGCTGGATCAGCACACCCGAAGCCGCGAAGTTGAACCGCACGGTGACGCCCGGGTGGGCCGCCTCGAAGCGCTGGCCGACCTCGCGCATCGCGTCACTCAGGCTGGCCGCGGCCGATACGGTGATCTGCTGGGCGCCGGCCAGGAGCGGCGCCAGCGCGAGCGTCATGACGGCCAGGACACCGCGCACGTTTGGTCGGGACATCGAGGGACTCCTGATTCGGATTGGCGGCGTTAAGGGGCAGTCGAACGTTGCCTGCGCGGCCGACGCGTCACGATCGATCAGCGAGGCGAGAAGAACCGGTTGGACGCGACCAGGATCACGACCGACAGCACCGAGGTCGCAACGACGAGCACCAGCGCCACGTCGTCCTGGCCGGCCTGCACGCTGTCGTAGATCGCCATCGAGACCGTTTGAGTCTGGCCAGGGATCGACCCCGCCACCATCAGCGAGGCGCCGAACTCGCCCATCGCGCGGGCGAACGCCAGCAGCGTGCCGGCGAGGATGCCGGGCCAGGCCAGGGGCAGCGTCACGCGCATGAACACCGACCAGCGCGACTGGCGCAACGTGCGCGCAGCCGCCTCGAGCGTGGTGTCGACGCCGGAAAAGGCCGCGCTGGCCGACTTGAGCACCAGCGGCAACGCGACCAGCGCCGAGGCGATCACCGCGCCGTGCCAGTTGAAGATGACCGTGTAGTCGAAATGCTCGCGCAGCCAGGCGCCGACCGTGCCGTTGCGGCCCATCACCACCAGGATGCCGTACCCCAGCACCGTGGGCGGCAGCACGAGCGGCAGCATGCAGAACGCCTCCAGCACGCCCGATCCCGGGAAGCGCTTGCGGGCGAACAGCCAGCCGAGC
>JALOSQ010000145.1 GCA_025458335.1 Ideonella sp. | reverse complement strand
GTCGACGAGCTCGACCGGGTGCTCGGCGGCGGCCTGGTGGCCGGCGGCGTGGTGCTGATCGGCGGCGATCCCGGCATCGGCAAGAGCACCTTGCTGCTGCAGGCGCTGGATGCGATCGCGCGGCAGCCCGCGCCGGGCGGTGGTGCCCGGGGCGGCTCCCCCGGCGCCGCCCCGGGTCCCGGCGGCATCGATGGCCGGCCCAGCGCCGCGGACACCGCCTTGCGCACGCTCTACGTCACCGGCGAGGAGAGCGGCGCCCAGGTCGCACTGCGTGCGCGCCGGCTCGGCCTCGACGCGTCGGCGGTGCGGGTGCTCGCCGAGATCCAGCTCGAGAAGATTGCCGGCGCGCTCGAGGCCGAGCGGCCGTCGGTGTGCGTGGTCGACTCGATCCAGACGCTCTACAGCGACCAGCTCAGCTCGGCGCCCGGCTCGGTCGCCCAGGTGCGCGAGTGCGCGGCCCACCTGACCCGACTGGCCAAGCGCGACGGCGTGACGGTGGTGCTGGTCGGCCACGTCACCAAGGAAGGCGCGATCGCCGGGCCGCGCGTGCTCGAGCACATCGTCGACACGGTGCTGTACTTCGAGGGCGATACGCATTCGAGCTTCCGGCTGGTGCGGGCCATCAAGAACCGCTTCGGCGCGGTCAACGAGATCGGCGTGTTCGCCATGACCGAGCGCGGGCTCAAGGGCGTGAGCAACCCGAGCGCGATCTTCCTGTCGACCCAGGGCGCGCCGGTGCCCGGCGCCTGTGTGCTGGTCACGCTCGAGGGCACGCGGCCGCTGCTGGTCGAGATCCAGGCGCTGGTCGACAGCGGCGGCCCGAGCCCGCGCCGGCTGTCGGTCGGCCTCGACCGTGACCGACTGGCGATGATGCTCGCGGTGCTGCACCGCCATTCGGGTATCGACTGCGTCGACCAGGACGTGTTCGTCAATGCGGTGGGCGGCGTGCGCATCGGTGAGCCGGCGGCGGACCTGGCGGTGATGCTGGCCATCCAGAGCTCGCTGCGCGGCAAGCCGCTGCCGCGCGGCTTCGTCGCCTTCGGCGAGGTCGGGCTGGCCGGCGAGGTGCGGCCCGCGCCGCGCGGTCTCGAGCGCCTGAAGGAGGCGGCGAAGCTCGGCTTTTCGGTCGCCCTCGTCCCCAAGGCCAATGCGCCCAAGGGCCACGCGCTCAAGGCGCTGGAGGGGCTCGAGGTGATCCCGGTCGAGCGCATCGAGCAGGCGATCGACGCGGTGCGCGGGCGCGGCTGAGGGCCTGTGCGACCAACCGGCCTTCGGGTGGCCGAGGCCGGCCCGCGCGGCCCGTCGGCGGTGACGACGAGAGGGCCAAGTCCCTGGTCGCGGCGCTGCGACCCCTTGTCATCCGGCCAGGCCGCCCCTACGTTGTGTCCCGACGGCCGGCGTTCCGCCGGCCCCCTCCGGAGGCCCCTCGATGCTCAAGCGACTCTCGGTGATCTGGACGATCGTGCGCGGCGACGCCAAGATCCTCTGGCACGCGCTGAGGCATCCGCAGGCGCCGGCCTGGCTGAAGCTGGGCGTGGGCGGCCTCGTGGTCTACCTGCTGTCGCCGGTCGACCTCATCCCCGAGTTCGTGCCCTTGCTCGGTGTCCTCGACGACGTGGTGCTGATCCCGTTGGTGGTCGGCTTCCTGCTGCGCAAGCTGCCGGCGCAGGTGCGGGCCGACGCGCGCAAGCGCGCGGGCCTCGGTCCGGAATCGGGCGACGACCCCGTGACGGTCGACATGCCGCGCTGAGCGCCGGGGTGGGGCTCGGCGGGTCAGGCCGCGCCGACCCGGGCGGTCCGGCGCGAGACCGTCAGCGGGTCGAGGTCAGCGCGAGAGCGTCGAGCGCGTGATGACCGGCTGGCCCGGCGCGGCCAGCACGAAGATCCCGGGCAGGCCGCTGGTCTCGAACCCGGCGCTCGGATTGCCCTGCAGCACCGAGTCGGAGATCGACATCGTGCCGCTGCGGTCGTTGCTCACGAAGAAGATCGCGCCGCCGCCCTCGTTGGCGGTGTTCTGGCGCAGTTCGCTGCCGCAGACCGTGAGGTCGAAGCGGTTGCCGTCCTGGTAGATCGCGCCCCCGCTGCCGCCGCCCGGCGTGCCGGGCCGCGCCGGGTTGGCGCCGCGGCCGATGGCGTCGTTGTGGCTGAGCACGCTGTTGAGCACCGCCAGCGACGAGCCGAGGGTGCTGATCGCCGCCCCGTTGGCGCACTGGTTGCCGAAGCCGGCGGCGCCCCCGAAGGTGCTGTCGACCACCCAGACGGGTGCCGAGGCGCCGAACGAGCGCACCGCCCCGCCGCCCAGGTCGGGCCCGGTCGGTTCGCAGCGATGACGAAAGAACCGGCTGTTGAGAATGGCCAGCCGACCACCGCGCTGGTAGATCGCCCCACCCCCGTAGACCTCGGCCAGCCCGTAGCCCTGGCCGGTGGCGTCGCCTTCGACGAAGGTCAGGTTCTGCACGGTCGTCCTCGGCGAATCCTGCAGGTCGCAACGCGAGCTTGTCCAGACCTGGGCGGGGTCGCAGGCGTTCTGGTACAGGATGCGCAGTCGCCCGCCGCCGGACAGCGTGACCTTGCCGCCGCCGTCCAGCACGAGGTCCGGCCGGTCGTTGAACACCTTGGCCGTGGCCGTCATCGTGATCGTGACGGGGTCGGGGCCGCAGTCGAAGGTCACGACGCCGCCCTGCGCCACCGCGGCCACGACCGCGGCCGAGGTGCAGCTGGCCGGCGTGCCGGTGCCGATCACCCGGGTCGGCCTCGAGGTGTCCACGGCGCGGGCCGGTGCGGGGATCGGGCAGCGCGCGTCGGCCGTGCCCGCGCGGGGCGCGCCGTCGTCTGGCGACGGCACGGCTGGGGCGGCCACCGGCGGCGATGGGGCCGGGCCAGGCGGCGGTGCCCCCACGGACGGTGCGGGTACGGGATCGGCCGGCGGCGATCCCGTACCGCCGCCGCAGCCGGCGAGCGTCACCGCCGCGGCCAGCGCCGCGAGCCCTGGCGCGGCGAGCCGACGGGCGGCGCGCGTCAGGCGGGCCGGGGATCCTGGAGGGGGGCAGGGGGCCGCGCAGGTCATGCCCCAAGGCTACCGGGCCGCCGCGGTCCCCGGTGTCGAGCCGTAACCAACGGCTCCGACCAGGCGAGAGGCGCGGCGCGCCATCGACCGGCTCGGGTCGGCGGCATCCGGATAATCGGTCCGACATGCGTCTCGCCCTCGTTTCCGACCTGCACGGCAACCTGCCGGCCCTCGAGGCCATCCTCGACGACCTCGAGCGGGCGGGCGTTGATCGGGTCGTGAACCTGGGCGACATCGTCTCCGGCCCGCTGTGGCCGGCCGAGACCGTCGATCGGCTGCAGCCCCTCGGATGGCCGACGATCCGCGGCAACCACGAGCGGCAGGCGCTCGACGCGCAGCCCGGTCGCCACGGGCTCGCCGACGCCTTCGCGGCCCGCGCGCTGGGCCCGGCGCAACGCGCCTGGCTCGCGGCGCTGCCTGACACGTTGCGGTTGATGGACGACGTGCTGTGCGTGCACGGCACGCCCGGCGACGACCTGCGCATGCTGCTGGAAACAGCCGACCCTGCCGTGCGCCCGGGCGGGGTGCGGCCGGCGACGGCCGCCGAGGTCGCCCGCCGCCTCGGCAACGCGATGCAGGGCGTGCCGCATGGGCTGATCGTGTGCGGGCACACGCATGTGCCTCGGGCGCTGCAGCTCGACGACGGTCGCCTCGTCGTCAACCCGGGCAGCGCCGGCCAGCCGGCGTACGAGGCGGACGACTCACCCAAGCCGCACCGGGTCGAGATGGGCACGCCGCACGCGCGCTACGCGATCGTCGAGCGGCGCGCGGCCGGCTGGCAGGTCGAGTTCCGCGCCCTCGTCTACGACCACGAGGCGGCCGCGCGTCGCGCGCTGGCCAACGGGCGGCCCGACTGGGCCGACCTGCTGCGCACGGGGCGCATCGGGCGGGTCGAGGCCGACTGCCCGCCGCTGCCCGACGTCGAGAAAACGGCGCCCGGTGCAGGGCTCGCGGCATGAGCGCTCCCGTACGGCCGCTCCAACGGCAGCGATGCATCCCGCTCGGCGGGACTGCCCCCAGCGCGAGGGTGCCCCGGTGAGCCCGATCGTCGGCTGGATCCTGGCCGGGATCGCGGTGGTCGCCGGATGGCTCGGATGGGGCGTGCCCGGCGTCGTGCTGGCGGTCACCGTGATCACGTTCTGGCTGCTGCTGCAGTTCAGCCGGGCGCTGCGGGTGATGCGCATGGCCGCGGGCCGGCCCGTGGGACACGTGGACAGTGCCGTGATGCTGCAGTCGAGGCTCACGCAGGGCATGACGATGATGCAGGTGATCCCGCTGACCCGCAGCCTGGGTGAACGGGTGGGCAACGACGACACCTGGCGATGGCGCGACACCGGCGGGGACGCGGTGACGCTGGTGTTCCAGCGCGGCAAGCTCGCGTCGTGGGCCTTCGTGCGAGTCGCCACGCCTGACGCCGATTCGGCGACGCCTTGAGCGGGGCCGGAGGTCAGGCCGCGGCCAGGGGCCCAGCCGCCTGCGGCAAGCGCCGACGCGCCAGCCAGCCGACCACGCCAAGACCCGCGAGCATGAGCGCGTAGGTACCGGGTTCCGGCACGGCGCTCACGTATAGAGCGGCATGCGAGAGAGCGCCGCTCTGGCCTCCGGGGTTCAAGCCGGTGACGCCTGCCGTCGAGTTGAAGGTCAGTGAGCCAACGGGCGCTACGGCGTTGAACCAATACAGGCTGTAGTCGTTGCCTGCCTTGAGGCCGATCGCAAAGATGCCGCTCAGCGGCGTGTCGAACGTCAGGGTCCCGTTCGCATTCACCTTCGGGTTACCGGTGAACGGCCCGTTCGATGGGTCATCGCTCTTGCCGGAGTAAGACCACGGGGCAAAGCCAAACTCTGAGGCGAGCTGGGTGAGTTCGGTGGCCGATCCGTTCAGGTTGCCGGCGAACGAGCCCGCGCAACCGGAAGCAGCCAACAGGGACCACGTGGTTTCCGCGCAGTTGGCCGCCATTGCGGAGGTGGACGCTGCGAGGGCCACGGCAGCCGCGATGGGACGCAGGCGATGGGCGATCTTCATGTTTGGGCTCCCTTTTTGCGCGCTCGAGCTGACGGCGCCACCGAGGTTGGGCAAGAAATCCCAACACGCCGATCGTACGTTTCTAAAGCGACATTGCACTCGCTGACCCCCCAACCAGGGGGGCGCATGAGAGGCCACCTGGCGGCTGCGGCCGACAGGCGGGCCACCGAGGTGGGTCTCGCCGCACTTGCGGGACCAACCCGGCCGGGATCGGCGCAGGGCGTTGAAGGGCCCTCGGAAGGGCCGCCGTTACACTCTTTGTTCCAGAAGCGGCGCTCAGCCTCGAGAGGAAGATCCCATGTCCATGTCCGACCGCGACGGCAAGATCTGGATGGACGGCCAGCTGGTCGATTGGCGCGACGCCAAGATCCACGTGCTGACGCACACGCTGCACTACGGCTGCGGCGCCTTCGAGGGCGTGCGCGCCTACAAGACCGCGAGCGGCAAGACCGCGATCTTCCGGCTGCGCGAGCACACCGAGCGGCTGTTCAACAGCGCCAAGATCCTGCGCATGAAGATCCCGTACAGCTTTGAGCAGGTGGTCGAGGCGCAGCGCGAGGTGGTGCGGGTCAACGGGCTGGAGAGCTGCTACCTGCGGCCGCTGACCTGGATCGGCTCCGAGAAGCTCGGCGTCTCGCCCAAGGGCAACACGATCCACCTGATGATCGCCGCCTGGGCCTGGGGCGCTTACCTGGGCGAGGAGGGGCTCAAGCGCGGCATCCGCGTCAAGACGTCCAGCAACTCGATCCTGGCCAACATGGAGGCCACCGACGAGGGCTACGACGAGGCGCTGCTGCTCGACGCCTCCGGCTTCGTCAGCGAGGGCGCGGGCGAGAACCTGTTCGTCATCAAGAACGGCGTCGTCTACACGCCGGACCTCTCGGCCGGCGCCCTCAACGGCATCACGCGCAACACCATCTTCTCGATCTGCGCCGACCTCGGGATCAAGGTGGTCGAGAAACGCATCACCCGCGACGAGATCTACATCTGCGACGAGGCCTTCTTCACCGGCACCGCGGCCGAGGTCACGCCGATCCGCGAGCTCGACCGGGTCGAGATCGGCCGCGGCTCGCGCGGGCCGGTCACCGAGAGAATCCAGTCGGCGTTCTTCGACATCGTGCACGGGCGCAACCCCAAGTACGCCGAGTGGCTGACCGCGGTCTGAGGATGTCGCGATGAGCCGACCAGCCCCCGTCGTCGAGGTCTTGGCCAAGGACCTGCAGGGTCCGGGCGTCGTGTTCTGCCCGAACCCGCGGATGCCGCTGTGGAGCAGCCACCCGAAGGTGTACCTGGACGTGGCCACGACGGGCGAGGCCCGGTGCCCGTACTGCGGCACTGTCTACCGGCTCAAGGCCGGCGAGAAGCTCCCCGCCCACTGAAGCGCGCGGAGCGCGACGGTGGCGGCGGGATCGCCGAAGCCCGACGGATGCTGCCCGTGAGCGCGGCATGAGTCCGTCTCCGGTTCGCAGCCTCGTGGTTGCGCCGCAGTGGATCGGCGACGCGGTCATGGCCGAGCCGCTGCTGTCGGCGCTCGCGGCACGGGGCGAGCAGGTCACGGTCGGCGCCCTGCCCTGGGTGGCGCCCGTGCTGCGGGCGATGCCGGCGGTGCGTGCCGTGCTCGAGTGGCCGTTCGCGCATGGGCGTCTCGACCTGGGCGCGCGCCTTGCGCTCGCGCGCGACCTTCGAGGCCGCTTCGACCGGGCCTACGTGCTGCCGAACTCGCTGAAGGCCGCCATCGTCCCGTGGCTCGCGCGGATCCCGCTGCGCATCGGTTACCGCGGAGAGGGACGGGTCGGCCTGCTCAACCGGCGGCTTCCGAACCCCGGCGGCCGGCCGCCGATGGTGGCCTTCTATGCCGCGCTGGCCGGGGCCGCCGTGCATGACCGGTCATCCGGCCTTGCCGCGGGCGACGCGGACGAATCACCAGCGCGGCCGGCGCTGCGGCTGCCCGAGGCCGCAGTCGACGCGGCGCTGGCGACGTTCGGACTCTCGCGCGGCGGCTATTGGGTCTTTGCGCCGGGGGCGGAGTACGGCCCGGCGAAGTGCTGGCCCGCGGCCCATTACGCCGAGCTCGCCCGCGACCTGCTGGCGCGTGAGCCGCGGGTGCCGGTGGTGCTGCTCGGCTCGCCGAAGGAGGCGACGCTGGCGTCGGGCATCGCCGAGTCGGTGGCGCCCGCCGACTGCCGCCCGCTCGCCGGTCGCACCACGCTCGACGAGGCCCTCGCGCTGATCGCCGGCGCGCGCGCGGTGGTCAGCAATGATTCGGGGCTGATGCACGTGGCGGCGGCCTTCGAGCGGCCGCAGGTGGCACTGTTCGGCTCGACCAGCCCCGAGCACACGCCGCCGCTGAACCCGCAGGCCCGGGTGCTGTGGCTCAAGCACGAGCTCGGGCTGACGTGCTCTCCGTGCTTCGAGCGACGCTGCCGCTTCGGCCACACCCGCTGCCTCGCCGAGCTGGCCCCGGCCCGGGTGCTGGTTGCGTTGCAGGACACCTGAGCCCTGCCGATGGACCAGCGACGCAAGCCTGCGCTCGACGCCGTGCCCTGGACCGGCGAGGATCCCTTCGTCGAGGCCCTGGTCAGCGCCGGCACCGCCTTGTGGGACTGGAACGTGGTCACCGACGAGCTGCGCGGCGTGGGCCAGGTGGAGCAGATGCTCGGCTACCCGATCGAGGCCACCGTGCGCACCCACGCGCAGTGGGACGGGTTCATCCACCCCGACGACATCGCCTTGCTCGAGGCAGCCTACCAGGAGCACGTGCGCGGCGAGTCGCGACGCTACGAGGTCACGTACCGCGCCCGCACGGCTTCGGGCGGCTGGCGCTGGCTGCTGGAGCGCGGACGCGTGGTGCAGCGCACTCCCGATGGCCAGCCGCGGCGTGCCGTCGGCACGATCAGCGACGTGACCGAGCAGCACGAGGCCCGGGCGCTTCAGGCCGGCCTCGGCGACCGGCTGGAGGAAATCGCGCGCAATGTGCCGGGCGTGCTGTTCCAGATGGAGCAGACCGCTTCGCGCAAGCGCTTCACCTACGTCAGCGACCGTTGCGCGGAGGTGCTCGGGCTGGAATCGAAGGTGCTGCTGGCCGACCTGGACGCGTTCGAGTCGCGTCGACTGCTCGATCGCGACGCGCAAGCGTCGCTGCAGCGGATCGACCCCGCGGCCTCGCGCGGACCCTGGGTCACCGAGTTCCCGATGCGGCGCGCTGACGGCGTGGTCCGGTGGATCCGCATCACGTCGACCGCCCAGCGGGTCGACGAGCGGACGCTGTGGAACGGCTACATGGAGGACGTGACCGAACGCCGTGAGCTCGAGGCGATGCGGCAGCAGGTGGCCGAGGCCACGGCCGCCAACCGAGCCAAGACCGAGTTCCTGTCCCGCATGAGTCACGAGCTGCGCACGCCGCTGAACGCGGTGCTCGGCTTCGCGCAGCTGCTCGAGCTGGACCCGCGCGAGCCGCTAGGCCCTGGGCAGCGCCAGCGCGTGGCGCGCATCCGCGAGGCCGGCGATCACCTGGTGGCGATGATCGGGGACCTGCTCGACTTCGCGCGCATCGAGGCCGGCCAGCTCACGCTGGACCCCGCACCGGTCGCGCTGATGCCGGTCGTGATCGAGTGCTGCGACATGCTGGCCCCGGCGGCCGCGGCCCGGGAGCTCCGGTGGGACCTGCCGGGCATGCCGGCGGCCGGCGACCTCGGGCCGGTCGCTCACGCCGACCGCAAGCGCCTGCGGCAGGTGCTGCTCAACCTGCTGAGCAACGCCGTCAAGTACAACCGCGACGGCGGCTGCGTCGAGGTGCGGATCGAGCGCGCGCCCGGCAGCTGGCGGGTCGCGGTGGCCGACACCGGCCCGGGCATCGACCCCGAGGCGATCGGCTCGCTGTTCCAGCCGTTCAACCGCCTCGGGCACGAGCGCAGCGGTATCGAGGGCACCGGGATCGGACTCGCCGTCAGCCGCGGGCTGGCGGAGATGATGGGGGGTGCCCTGGAGGTCCGCAGCACACCGGGCCAAGGCAGCGTGTTCACGCTCGCGCTGCCGGCGGCCGAGGACGAGGGGGGGCGCCCGCGCGCCGCTTCCTAGAATCGCGACATGGCCCTGCGCGCACCCCCGTCGGTCCTCGCGGCGACGCCCGATGAGCTCGAGCAGCAGTTCTACGAGGCCCTGCAGCAGGCCGACCTCGACCGGATGATGAGGCTGTGGGCCGACGACGAGCACGTCCACTGCGTTCACCCGGGTGGGCCGCGCTTGGCCGGCCCGGCCGAAGTCCGCGCGGGCTTCGCGGCGCTGTTCGACCGCGGCCCGGTCGACGTGCATCCCCAGACCGTGCGTCGGGTCGTGGCCGAAGGCGCGGCAGTGCACAGCGTCCTCGAGCGGGTCAACGTGCCGACCGAGCGGGGGCCGCGCAGCGCCTGGGTGTTCGCGACCAACGTCTACCTGAGGACCGAGCAGGGCTGGCGGCTGGTGTGCCACCACGCCAGTCCGGGGGGTGCCGACAAGCCCGGCGACGCGATCGACGCGCCGTCGGTGCTGCACTAGCGCGGGACGGCCCGATGGAGGCGTACGCCGCCCCCGGGTGGCTGCTCGGTGGCCGGGCCGGCGGCCGCGGCGAGGCCGTCGCCGGGCACGTGCAGACGATCTGGCCGGCGTTGTTCTCGCGGCGGCACCGCGGGTCGCCGCCGCGGTTCCGGCGCGAACGCTGGACCACGCCGGACGGCGACTTCGTCGACGTGGACTTCGCGCAGGCGCACGACCTGGCGGGTTCCGCGCCGGCCGCGCCGGGACAGCCCCTGCTGGTGCTGTTCCATGGCCTGGAGGGCTCGTCGCAGAGCCATTACGCCGTCGCCTTCGCCGACGCGGCGCGCGAGCGCGGCTGGGCCTACGCGGTGCCCCACTTCCGGGGCTGCTCCGGCGAGCCGAACCTGGCGCCGCGCGCCTACCACTCGGGCGACCACGAGGAGGTCGGCTGGATCCTCGGGACGCTGCGGGCCATGCCGGCGATGCGCGGCCGCCCGATGCTCGTGGTGGGCATCTCGCTCGGCGGCAACGCGCTGCTGCGCTGGGCCGAGGAGGCCGGCACGACCGCCGGGGCCGTGGCGCAGGCGGTGGCTGCGGTGTGCTCGCCGATCGACCTTGCTGCTGGCGGCGAGGCAATGGGGCGCGGATTCAACCGGCTGGTCTACACGCCGCGTTTCCTGCGGACCATGAAGCCGCGCGCGCTGCACAAGTGGCGCCAGCACCCCGGGCTGTTCGACCGCGAACGGCTGCTGGCGGCCCGCGACCTGTTCGAGTTCGACGACGTCTTCACGGCGCCGCTGCACGGCTTTCGTGGCACCGAGGACTACTGGCGCCGCGCCTCGGCCAAGCCGCACCTGCACCTCGTCCGCGTGCCCGCCCTGGTGCTCAACGCGCTCAACGACCCGTTCGTGCCCGCGGCCAGCCTGCCGCGCCGGCACGAGGTCGGGCCGTGCGTGACCCTGTGGCAGCCGCAGGACGGGGGGCATGTCGGCTTCCCGCACGGGTCGCCGCCCGGCCATGTGCTCGGCCTGCCCGAGCGCCTGCTCGACTGGCTGCAGGCGGCGGGAGGCTCGGCGCCCGGGCCGACCGGGGGGCGTGATGGATGAGATCGTGCGCGCCGCGCTGCGCAAGTGGCCGAACGTGCCGCACTGCCACGGCTGGCTCGCGCTCGACGTGCGTGGCCAGTGGTTCATGCGCGACGACCGCGTGCAGCGCGCCGGGCCGTTTCCGCTGGTCAAGGGCAGCCGGATCGACCACGACAAGCTGCGCGACTTCATCGCGCGCAACTACACGGTCGACGACCACGGTGGCTGGTACTTCCAGAACGGCCCGCAGCGCGTCTACGTGCAACTCGAGGCCGCGCCGCGCGTGTGGCGCCTGCAGACGACGGCGCCGGGCGAGGCGCCGACCGTGACCTCGCACGTGGGCGAGACCGCGCGGGTCACGGGCAGCTGCGTCGACGAGGCGGGGCGGCTGTTTCTCGTGACCGACCTCGGGCTGGGGATCGTTCACCCCCAGGACATGGACACGGCGGCCGACGCGGTCGAGGCCGGCCTCTGGCAGCCCGAGCCGGTCTCGTTCGAGTCCCTGCCGCCCCGGTTCGGCTATCGGCTCGATCCCCGTCCGGCGGACGACGCACCCGAGACTTGATCGCGCCCACATGGGCCGGGCGCATGCGGAGTGCGGCCAGCGCCGATCGCAGCCCCGCCGACCGCGGCTAGCGCCGCGCCTTCACTGGTTGGTTTCGACCATGTAGACGACGACGGCGCGGATGTCCGCGTCGCTCGACGACATGGCCCCACCCCGCGGCGGCATGGCCCCGATGCCCTTGATCGCGTTCTGCGTGAGCGTGTCGACGCCCTTGGCGATGCGCGGCGCCCAGGCCGCCTTGTCGCCGGACTTCGGCGCGCCGGCGACGCCCTGCAGATGGCAGGCGGCGCACAGCTGGGTGTACAGCGCCGGCGTGGCCGGCTTGCCCGCAGCGGCCGGGGCCGCCGCCGCGACCGGGGTCGCCGGGGCGGGTGCGGCGGCTGGAGCCGGCGCCGCGGTCGCGGCGGGTGCCGGGGCTGCGGCGGCGGCCGGCGCAGCCGCCGGTGCCGCGGGCTCGTCGAACTTGCCGCCGGCCTGGTTGGCCATGAACACGACGGCGCGGCCGATCTCGAAGTCGCTGTAGGCGCCGCCGCCCTGCGCAGGCATCGCGCCCTTGCCCTTGAGGGCCGAGGCGAGCAGGGCGTCATAGCCGGTCTTGATGCGCGCCGCCCACGCCGCGGCGTCGCCCGACTTGGGCGCACCGGCCACGCCGGCACCGTGGCACCGGCCACGCCGGCACCGTGGCAGGCCGTGCACGCCGCCTTGTAGACCTCCTCGCCGCTGCGCGGTGCGGCGGCTTCACCGCCGCCCGCTGCGGCGAGGCGGACGCTGCCCACCGGCTGGATGCGTGCGGCCACGGCCTGCGGCTCGAAGGCATCGCTGCCGGCCGGCTGGCGCTTGTCCGAGACGACATAGTTGACGAGCAGCACGATCACCAGGATCGGCACGACGAACGACAGAACCACCGCCCAGATCAGCTGCTGCGGGGTCTTGATCGGGCCTTCGTGCGGACCGTCGTGGTCCGTCGTGGGGTCGGTGCTGCTCATCGGGTCCTCGAGGGTCGGGGGCAAGTGCGCGGGCGGGGCCCGCGACGGGGAGACGCATGCGCGCAGGCTCATGGTCCGCGGACGGCGCGCGAGTATAGGGGCGGCCACTGCCGCGCGGCTTGCAGCGCGACCGGGCGCCGCCGGGGGGCGCTGCTAGACTCCCGGCCTCCGCGCCCGTAGCTCAGGGGATAGAGTATTGGCCTCCGAAGCCAAGGGTCGCAGGTTCGATTCCTGCCGGGCGCGCCAATTCGAAAACCGGCCGTGCGAGCGCTTCAGGCAAGCATCCGCGGGCCCGTCGCTGCGGCCTCGGCTCAGCGCCCGCCGGTGACGTCGATCACCGCGCCGGTGGTGTAGCTCGACGCGTCGCTCAGCAACCAGGCCACGGCCTCGGCCACCTCGTCGGAGGTCCCGACGCGCTGCATCGGCACGCTCGGCGCGAGCTGCCGAGCCCGGTCCGGCTGGCCGCCGCTGGCGTGGATCTCGGTGTCGATGAGGCCCGGCCGCACCGCGTTGACGCGGATGCCCTCGTGGGCGACCTCGCGCGCG
>JALOSQ010000144.1 GCA_025458335.1 Ideonella sp. | reverse complement strand
AGGAGGCGCACGCGCTCGCAGGCCTGCCGTTCAACCTGGGCTCGCCCAAGCAGATCGGCGAGGTGCTGTTCGGCACGCTCGGCCTGCCGGTGCGCAAGAAGACTGCCAGCGGCGCGCCGAGCACCGACGAGGAGGTGCTGCAGGAGCTCGCCGCCGACTTCGCGCTGCCGGCCAAGCTGCTCGAGCACCGCGCGCTCGCCAAGCTCAAGGGCACCTACACCGACAAGCTGCCGCTGATGATCCACCCGGCCACCGGCCGCGTGCACACGACCTACGCGCAGGCGGTGGCGGTGACCGGCCGGCTGGCGAGCAACGACCCGAACCTGCAGAACATCCCGATCCGCACGCCCGAGGGCCGGCGCGTGCGCGAGGCCTTTGTCGCGCCGCCGGGGCACGTGATCCTGTCGGCCGACTATTCGCAGATCGAGCTGCGGATCATGGCCCACATCAGCGAGGACCCGGGCCTGCTCAAGGCCTTCGCCGAGGGCATGGACGTGCACCGCGCCACCGCCAGCGAGGTGTTCGGCGTGCCGCCGGCCGAGGTGAGCGCGGAGCAGCGCCGCTATGCCAAGGTCATCAACTTCGGCCTGATCTACGGCATGGGCGCGTTCGGGCTGGCGAGCAACCTGGGCATCGACCGCGGCGCGGCGCAGCACTACATCGACCGCTACTTCACCCGCTTTGCGGGCGTGAAGCGCTACATGGACGAGACGCGCGTGTCGGCCCACGACCTCGGCTACGTCGAGACCTACTTCGGCCGGCGCATCGTGCTGCCCGAGATCCGCGGCGGCAGCGGCCCGCGCCGCGCCGGCGCCGAGCGGCAGGCCATCAACGCGCCGATGCAGGGCACCGCGGCCGACCTGATCAAGCTCGCGATGCTCGCGGTGCAGAAACGGCTGGACGACGAGCGGCGCGGCACGCGGATGATCATGCAGGTGCACGACGAACTCGTCTTCGAGGTGCCCGAGGACGAGGTCGACTGGGCCCGCGCCACGATCCCGCAGGTCATGGCGTCGGTGGCCGAGCTCAAGGTGCCGCTGGTGGCCGAGGTGGGGGTGGGGCCGAACTGGGACGAGGCGCACTGACCGTTGGACCGAGAGGCGCAGCGAGAGGCGCAGGGAGGGGCGCCTCGGCCGACATCCAGGCCTGCGCTGCCGCCCGCCCCGCCTCGCGCAGGCTCTCGACGAAGGCGCGCGTGGTGATCACCTTGCTGTCGGCCCGCTCGGCCGCGGGCAGGTCGCCGGTGTCGATCGTGTGCCAGCGCAACGCCATGACCCGCCGTTCGAAGTCGCTGCGGCGCCAGGCGGGCAGCCCCGAGCGATCGGCCTCGCGGCGCGCGTGCTCGATCCACTGCCACTCGCGCACCAGCGGCGCGGCAAAGGCGAGCTCGAGCTGCCGCAGCGCGATCTCGCGCGTGCCGGTCGGCAGGGCGGGGCGCACCAGCGGGCTGAGCAGCACCATCAGCACGTCTCGCTGTTCGTGCCCTGGCAGATCGGGCACGTCGAACACCAGCGGACCGAGCGGAGGGTTGGCACTGAAGCCGCCGTCCCAGTAGGCCTCGCCGCCGATCTCGACCGTGCGGTGCCAGCGCGGCAGGCAGGTCGAGGCGAGCAGGGCCTCCACGCTCATCTGCCGCTCGGTGAACAGGTGCATGGACGAGGTGGCGATGTGCGTGGCCGAGACGAACAGGCGCAGCGGGCTGGCGGCGCGCAGGCGCTCGGCATCGACGTGGCGGGCGATCAGGTCGCGCAGCGGGTTCAGGTCGAGCGGATCGAGCTGCTCGGGCGTGAACAGGGCGGCCCACTGCATCAGCCCATGCGCCAGCGGCGACAGGCTCGGGTTGTCGGCGGGGCCGCGCAGCAGCCACGCGGCGTGCTTCTCGAACGGCGATGCCTCGGCCATTCCGAGCCAGAAGGCCGCCAGCGTCTCGCGGGCCTGCTCGCGGGCCCGCGCATCGAAGCTCGGCACCACGCCAGGCTGCCAGGCCGGCGCCCCGCCCGCGGCCAGTCCGCTGGCGAGCAGCGCGGCGTTCAACGCCCCGGCGCTGGCCCCGCTGGCGGCGACCGGCGCCAGGTCCTCGCGCTCCAGGAGCGCGTCGAGCACGCCCCAGGTGAAGGCGCCGTGCGCGCCGCCACCTTGCAGCGCCAGCAGGAGTGGGCGACGGGTGGGGGGCTGGGGTGACGGGTCCGACGATCGGCGGCCGCGCAGGGCGTCGAGCAGGCGCATGGGGACAGCCTAGCGGGTCCGCGTGACGCAGGACGTGGCGGCTCGCCGACCCGCCCGCTCGCGGAGCCCGGCGGCCCATCGAGCCGGGCGGTCCTCAGCCCCGCTCGATCCGCGCGACCGCGCTGTGGTTGTGGATCGACTCGAAGTTCTCGACCTCGACCGCGTATCCCCCGATGCGCGGGTCGGCGTTCAGGCGCAGCGCCACGTCGCGCACCAGGTCCTCGACGAACTTGGGGTTCTCACGCGGATCGTCACGTGCGAGCGCTGGTTGTGCGCGCCGTAGTCCGAGATTTCCTTCGAGCACGGGCACAGGCTCTTGACCGGCACCAGCACCTCGGCCCAGAGCCGGATCGGCGCCGGCCCCGGCGTGCCGGGCGTGGCGTGGCGGGCCTCGGCGATCCAGCGGCCGCGGTAGTCGAGCAGGCTCTCCAGGCCCGAGACCGGCGCCTGCTTGCGCAGGAAGAACGGGAACCGCGCCTCGATGCGCCCCTCGGTGGCATCCAGCCGCTCGAGCATCTGTGCCATGCGCCCGCGCAGGGCCGCCATGTCGAGCGGCTCGGACAGGGCATCGAGCCAGGCCACGAAGCGCGACATGTGCGTGCCCTTGCGATCGGCGGGCAGCGCCACGTCGAGGTCCCACTCGGCCACGGTGGGTTGCACGCGGCCGGCCACGCGAAGCTGCAGCGGGTAACGCACGTCCCGGATGCCGACGCGCTGGATCGCCAGACGGCGGTCGTCGCGCGAGCCCTGCGTGTCGGGGATGTGCAGCAGGACGTCCTTCAAGTTGCTCATGGGAAAGGCGGTGCCGCGACGGCGGCCGTCGACGTCAAGGCCAAGTGTCGCCGTTTGCGGCGCGGCCCGCTCAGGCGGCGTCCGCCGCCCGCACCGGCGGCGCGGCCACCCGGGCGGGGCGGGATCCGAAACGCTCGGCGATCGACCTTTCGATGCCGGCGGCGTCCAGGCCCAGCATCGACAGCAGCTTGGCCGGGTCGCCGTGCTCGACGAACTCGTCGGGCAGACCGAGCGTGAGCACGGGCACGGTGAAGCCGGCGTCCTGCAGCGACTGCATCACCGCGCTGCCGGCACCGCCGGGCAGGCAGCCTTCCTCGACCGTGACCAGCGCGTCGTGGGTACGGGCCAGCTCGCCGACCAGTTCGTCGTCGATCGGCTTGGCGAATCGCATGTTCGCCACCGTCGCGTCGAGCTGCTCGGCGGCCTGCAGCGCCGGGTACAGCAGCGTGCCGAAGGCCAGGATCGCAATGCGCGGTGCGCCGGACCGGCCCCCGATCGGGCGCGTCGACGTCCGCCGAATCTCGCCCTTGCCCCAGGGGATCGCCGTCATCTCGGTCTGGATCTGCGCGCCCACGCCGCTGCCGCGCGGGTAGCGCACGGCGGTCGGGTGGTCGCGGCCGAACGCGGTGAAGAGCGCCTGGCGGCACTCGTTCTCGTCGGCCGGCGTGAGCACGCCCATGTTCGGGATGCAGCGCAGGTAGGCGATGTCGAAGGCGCCGCAGTGCGTCGCACCATCCGCGCCCACGATCCCCGCCCGGTCCATCGCGAACACCACCGGCAGGTTCTGGATCGCCACGTCGTGGATCAGCTGGTCGTACCCGCGCTGCAGGAAGGTGCTGTAGATCGCAACCACCGGCTTGAGACCTTCGCAGGCCATGCCCGCCGCGAATGTCACCGCGTGCTGCTCGGCGATGCCCACGTCGTGGTAGCGCTGCGGGAAGCGCTTGTGGAACTCGACCATGCCCGAGCCTTCTCGCATCGCGGGCGTGATGCCCACCAGGCGCGAGTCCTTCTCGGCCATGTCGCACAGCCACTGCCCGAACACCTGCGTGTAGGTCGGCTTGGCCGGAGCGCTCGCCTTCGGAAAGCCCTCGGCCGGGTTGAACTTGCCCGAGGCGGCGTGGTACTTGACGGGGTCGGCCTCGGCCAGCTTGTAGCCGTAGCCCTTCTTGGTGACCACGTGGAGGAACTGCGGGCCCTTCTGGTCGCGCAGGTTCATCAGCGTCGGCACGAGCGCGTCGAGGTCGTGCCCGTCGATCGGACCGACGTAGTTGAAGCCGAACTCCTCGAAGATCGTGCCGGGGTTGACCATGCCCTTGGCGTGCTCCTCGAGCCGGCGCGCCAGCTCGAACAGCGGCGGCGCGTTCTTCAGCACGCTCTTGGCGCTCTCGCGTGCCGCGGTGTAGAAGCGGCCGCTCATCAGCCGGGCCAGGTACTTGTTCAGTGCGCCGACCGGCGGGCTGATCGACATGTCGTTGTCGTTCAGCACGACGAGCATGTCGGGGTGGTGCCCCTCGTGCGGCACGCCGGCGTTGTTGAGCGCCTCGAAGGCCATGCCCGCGCTCATCGCGCCGTCGCCGATCACCGCCACGCAGCGCCGCTGCTCGCCCTTGAGGTGCGAGGCGAGCGCCATCCCGAGCGCGGCCGAGATCGAGGTCGACGAGTGCGCCGTGCCGAAGGTGTCGTATTCGCTCTCGTCGCGCCGCGGGAAGCCGCTGATGCCGCCGAGCTGCCGCAGCGTGTGCATGCGCTCGCGCCGGCCGGTCAGCACCTTGTGCGGGTAGGTCTGGTGACCCACGTCCCAGACGATCCGGTCGTGCGGCGTGTCGAACACGTAATGGAGCGCGATCGTCAGCTCGACCGTGCCCAGATTGCTGCCCAGGTGGCCGCCGGTCTGGCTGACCGTGTTCAGCACGAACTCGCGCAATTCGGTGGCCAGCGCCGGCAATTCGGCGCGTGCCAGGCGACGCACGTCGGCCGGCACGTGGATCGAGGGCAGCAGGGGGGTCGGCTGACTCATGTCGAGGTTCACTCCCGTCGGGCGGTGCGCGGAGGCGGTCATGGCCGTGTGGTCCTGGTGGGGCGGTCCGGATCAGCGCGGGCGGGTCAGCTCTCGCGGTCGACGATCCGGTCGGCCAGGGTCCGCAGCGCATCGGTGCGGGCGAGGCCGCTGGCGGCCAGGGCCTGCTGGGCCTGGTCGCGCAGTTCGCGGGCGTGGGCCATCGCCCGGTCGAGACCGAGCAGGCTCACGTAGGTGGGTTTGTCGTGGTCCTGGTCCTTGCCGGCCGTCTTGCCGAGGGTCTCGGAGGCCTGGGTCACGTCGAGCACGTCGTCGACCACCTGGAAGGCCAGGCCGATCGCGTCGCCGTAGCGCGTGAGCGCGTTCCACGCGCCGGCGTCGGGCGTTCCGCAAGCCGCGCCCATCTGGACGCTGCCGCGCAGCAGGGCGCCGGTCTTGCGGTGGTGCATGTCGCGCAGGCGGTGCTCGTCGAGCGGCTGGCCGACGCTCGCCAGGTCGATCGCCTGGCCGCCGGCCATGCCGGAATGGCCGGCCGCGCGCGCCAGCAGCGCACACAGGCGCGCCTGGCGCGCCGGCGGCACGCCGCGCGCGCCGGGTTCGAGCAGGCGGTCGTCCTCGACCGGGGTCAGGACCTCGAAGGCCAGTGCCTGCATCGCGTCGCCGGCCAGCATCGCCTGGGCCTCGCCGAACTTCACGTGCACCGTCGGCTTGCCCCGGCGCAGCACATCGTCGTCCATGCAGGGCATGTCGTCGTGAATCAGCGAGTAGGCGTGGATCAGCTCCACGGCCACCGCCGCCCGCAGCGATGCCTCGCGGGCATCGGCGTCGTCGGCGCCGACCGCCTGGGCCGCCGCCAGCACCAGCAGGGCCCGAAGGCGCTTGCCGCCGTCGAGCACGCCGTAGCGCATCGCCGTGCCCAGGCCGGCGGGCGCGTCGGCCGGCACCCAGGCCTCGAGCGCCGCCTCGACCCGGCGCAGCGCGTCGCGCGACCACGCGTCGAACTTTTCGGGGTTCATGCGCTCCATGGCCTGAGCTGGCCTTCCTCGAGCACCTTCACCTGCTCTTCCACCGCCTGGAGGCGGGCGCGGCAGTGCTCGAGCAGGGCCGCGCCGCGGCGGTAGTTCGCCAGCAGCGAGTCCAGCGGCAGTTGGCCTCCCTCCATGGCCGCGACGAGACGCTCGAGTTCGGCGAGCGCATCCTCGTAGCGGTCGGGGATGGGGGGTGCCTCGATGTGGGCGCCGGTCGAGGGGGGGCGGTCGGGCTTGGGCATTTCAAGGCGCGAAACCACCATTCTAGTCAGCCACCCCCGGGACCGGCGTTTCGTCTTGCGGGATGGCGGGTACACTCCCGCGCCCCGTTGGCGCCGTGCCTTCGGGGAACCCGCCCAGGATGGGCCTGGGTGGTGATCACGGGCTCTTGACGGAGAACCTCGTCATCATGTCGGACCTGAGCATCGGCCTCGATTCGCTGGAGCGTGCGCGCACCCAGCTTCCCGTTCACAGCTACTTCGACGCGGACCTGTTCCGCCGGGAGATGCAGCTCATCTTCGAGTCTGCTCCCCGGTACGTCGGCCACGAGCTGTGCGTGCCCCAGGTCGGCGACTTCCACACCCTGGCCCACGAGGCCGACGGCCGCGCCCTGGTGCGCACCGCCGAGGGGGTGCAGCTGATCTCGAACGTCTGCCGCCACCGGCAGGCGATCATGCTCAAGGGCCGCGGTCAGACCGGCTCGAACATCGTCTGTCCGCTGCACCGGTGGACGTACGACCTCGACGGCCGGCTCGTCGGGGCGCCGCACTTCGCCTCCGACCCCTGCCTGAACCTCAGGCGCTTCCCGACGCGCAGCTGGAACGGGCTGGTCTTCGAGGACAACGGTCGCGACCCGGCGGTCGACCTGGCGCAGCTCGGGCCGGCGGCGGAGCTGTCCTTCGAGGGCTACGTGTTCGACCGGGCGGTCGTCCACGAATGCGCCTACAACTGGAAGACCTTCATCGAGGTCTACCTGGAGGACTACCACGTCGGGCCGTTCCACCCAGGGCTCGGGCAGTTCGTCACCTGCGACGACCTGTCGTGGGAGTTCGGCGAGCACCATTCCGTGCAGACGGTGGGCGTGAACCACGCGCTGGCCAAGCCGGGCTCACCGGTCTACCAGCGCTGGCACGACGCGGTGCTGAACTACCGCGGCGGCGAGGCCCCCCCGCACGGCGCGATCTGGCTGACGTACTACCCGCACATCATGGTGGAGTGGTATCCGCACGTGCTGGTGGTGTCGACCCTGCACCCCAAGGGCCCGCAGCGCACGGTCAACGTGGTCGAGTTCTTCTACCCGGAGGAAATCGTGGCCTTCGAGCGCGACTTCATCGAGGCGCAGCAGGCGGCGTACATGGAGACCGCGGCGGAGGACGACGAGATCGCGCTGCGCATGGACGCCGGCCGGCGGGCCCTGATGGAGCGTGGCGAGAACGAGACCGGCCCGTACCAGAGCCCGATGGAAGACGGCATGCAGCACTTCCACGAGTGGTATCGCAAGGCCATGACGCTCGGGCCGGTGTTCCGGGGCGAGCGGACGGACGCGCCTTGCGACGTGCTGTGCCACCGCGTGTCGGCGGCCGGCGCAACCTGTTGACCACCCTGCCGTGACCCTGCGCGGCGCCGGATCGGCCCTCGCGGCCCTTCCGGCGCCGTGGCTCATGGCGGGCGCATCGCTGCTGTTCGCCACCATGGGCGTGTGCGTCAAGCTCGCCTCGGCCCACTACACCGCCGCCGAGATCGTCTTCTATCGCGGGCTGACCGGCGCGGCCCTGATCGCGGTGGTCGCGCGCTGGCGAGGGCAGTCGCTGCGCACGGCCGTGCCCGGCATGCACCTCTGGCGCAGCGTGAGCGGGGTGGCCGCGCTGATGCTGTGGTTCTACGCGATCGGCCAGCTGCCGCTGGCCACGGCCATGACGCTGAACTACATGTCGTCGGTCTGGATGGCGCTGTTCCTGATCGGTGGGGCGGTGATGCTCGGGGCTGCGCGGGTCGACCCGCGGCTGATCGCGACCGTGCTGGTCGGCTTCGTGGGCGTGGCGCTGATCCTGCGGCCGACCATCGAGCAGGACCAGCTCTGGCACGGCCTGGCCGGGCTGATGTCGGGCATGCTCTCGGCGCTGGCGTACCTCCAGGTCACCGCACTGGGCCGCGCCGGCGAGCCCGAGACCCGGGTCGTCTTCTATTTCTCCGTCGGCAGCGTGGTGGCCGGGGCGCTGCTGGCCACGCCGCTGGGCTGGAACGCGCATCACCCGGCGGGCGTGGCGATGCTGCTGGCCGTCGGCGTGCTCGCCACCGTGGCCCAGTTGCTGATGACCCGCGCCTACGCCCGCGGCAAGACCCTCGTCAACGCGAGCCTGCAGTACCTGGGCATCGCCTTCGCGTTCGTCTACGGCGTGCTGATCTTCGACGACCCCGTGACCTCGATGGCGCTGGCCGGCATGGTGCTCGTCGTGGGTGCGGGCCTCGCGGCGGTCCGTCTGCGCTCCGGCGTGGTGCGTGACGAGCCGGCCAAGACGCCCACGGAGACCTGAGCCCGTCGGCTGTCCGCGCCCCGAGACGCTGCCGTCCGCCC
>JALOSQ010000143.1 GCA_025458335.1 Ideonella sp. | reverse complement strand
CTGGCAGCCGCAGGCCACCCGGGTCCTCACCTCGGGCGAGCGGCAGGCGTATCGCGTGCTGTGCCGTGCCTACCCCGGTCACGTGATCCTGGCCCAGGTTCCGCTGGCGCGCTTCCTGCGGGTGCCGACCCGGCACTCCTACAGCGAGTGGTTGCGCCGCATCGGCTCGCAGTGCGCCGACCTCGTCGTCTGCGATGCCGACACCCAGGTGCTCGCGGTGGTGGCGGTGCGCGGCCGCGAACCGCCCAGCGAGCGGGCGCTCAGGCGCCACTCGCGCATGTCGCGCGTGCTCTCGGCGGCGCAGATCCCGCTGCACCTGTGGTCGGTCGACGCGCTGCCCACCCCCGAGGGCGCGCGGCGGCAGATCGGGCTGCCGCTGCTGGCTGGCGAGCCCGTGCGCGCCGACGACCTCGAGCCCACGCGCCAGCCACAACGCGAGGCGAGCACCTCGAGCGGCGCGGGGGCCGTGCCGGTGCCCGACGAGGTGGTCGAGATGCGCGATCCGCCGAACTCGACCTGGTTTGACGACCTCGACTCGGGGCGCGTCCCGCTGGACTCGGCACGAACCCCCCTGGACGGCCCCAAGGCGTGAGCTTGCGCCGACGCGTTGCGGCCCGTCAGCTCACCAGGGCCTGCGCGAACTCCCGCGCGCCGAAGCGCTGCAGGTCCTCGATGCCCTCGCCGACGCCGATGAAGTAGACCGCCACCGGGCTCGACCGCTCGCGCGACCACTGGGCGATGGCGCACAGCGCGCCCCCCTTGGCAGTGCCGTCGAGCTTGGTGATCACGAGCCCGGTCAGGCCGACCGCCTCGTCGAACGCCTTGGCTTGCGCGAGCGCGTTCTGGCCGGTGTTGCCGTCGACCACCAGCAGTACCTCGTGCGGGGCGCCCTCCTGGGCCTTGCCGATGACCCGCCGCACCTTGCGCAGCTCGTCCATCAGGTGCGGCTGCGTGGTGAGGCGGCCGGCGGTGTCGACGAGCACCACGTCGCAGCCGCGCGCCCGGCCGGCGCTCACGGCGTCGAAGCTCACCGCGGCCGGATCGCCACCGTCCTGGCTGACGATCTCGACCTGGTTGCGGCCGGCCCACACGGCCAGCTGGTCGCGGGCGGCGGCGCGGAAGGTGTCAGCGGCGGCCAGCAGCACGCGCTGGCCCGACTCGGCGAGGTGACGCGTGAGCTTGCCGATGCTGGTCGTCTTGCCGGCGCCGTTGACGCCCACGACCATGATCACCGTGGGCGTGTGCTCGCCGATCACCAGCGGCCGCTCCAGCACCGAGAGCATCTCGGCGATCGCCTCGACGAGCAGGCCCCGCACCGCCGCGGGGTCGGTGGCGCCGCTGTGCCGCACGCGCCGCTTCAGGTCGTCGAGCAGGGCCTGCGTGGCCCCCACGCCGGCATCGGCCATCAGCAACGCGGACTCGAGGTCCTCGTACAGCGCGTCGTCGATCCGGGTGCCCGTGAACACCGTGGCGATCGATTGCCCGGTCCGCTTGAGGCCGCTGCGCAGGCGATCCAGCCATCCGGGTCGATCCGCGGGGGCCGGCGCCGGAGCTGCTTCGGGCGGTGCCGACGGCACGGACGCGGCTGCATCCGTCGGCGCGGCCGGGGGTCTTGCAGGGGCGGGGGTGGGCGCCGGAGCCGACTCGGCCGGCTTCTTGCGGAAGAAACTGAACATGGCGCGGGGGACGTGGGCGCGGAGGTCGTCGGGGCTTGGGCGCGAGCCCGCTGGGGCGGCCCCGGCCCGCTATACTTGCGGGCTTTCAGGCGCTTTAGCTCAGTCGGTTAGAGCGACGGAATCATAATCCGCAGGTCCGGGGTTCGAGTCCCTGAAGCGCCACCAAACACCGCAACGGCTCCCGTCGACCGACGTGGGGCCGTTTGCTTTCCAGGGGTGCGGACGGCCCGATGCGCGGCCGTCGGCCCGGCCGACGAGGATCGCGATGACCCGAGTCTCCCCGTTGTCTCCGAACGCCCTCCGTCACGCTGCCGGGATCGCCTCCTGGCGGTGGGTCGCGCCCGTGCTGATCGTCGTCGTCGCGTGGCTGGCCGCCAGCGCGGCGCACGCCCAGAACCTGGTGCAGCGCACCTTCCCGCAGGCCGCGCTGCGCGGCGAGATCACCTTCGGCACGCCCCCCGAAGTGCTGGTCAACGACCAGCCCGCCCGTCTGTCGCCGGGCGCCCGCATCCGCGGGCTCAACAACATGCTCGTGATGTCGGCCACGCTGGTCGGCCAGCGGGCCGTCGTCAACTACCGGCTCGAGCCGACCACCGGCCTGGTGCACGAGGTCTGGCTGCTGCGCGACGACGAGGTCGACCCGCGCAAGCCGTGGCCGACGACGCTGGAGGAACAGCGCACCTGGCTGTTCGACCCGGTCGCGCAGACCTGGACCCCGCGGCGCTGACGCCCGGCCCGCCGACGCCAGTCCCATGAGCAAGAAGGTCTACATCCGCACCTTCGGGTGCCAGATGAACGAGTACGACTCGGACAAGATGGCCGATGTGCTCGCGGCGGCCGAGGGTTACGAGAAGACGGATGACCCGGAGTCGGCCGACCTGATCCTGTTCAACACCTGCTCGGTGCGCGAAAAGGCGCAGGAGAAGGTGTTCTCCGACCTCGGTCGGGTCAAGCACCTGAAGGCCCGCGGCACGTTGATCGGCGTGGGCGGCTGCGTGGCGAGCCAGGAAGGCGCCGAGATCGTCAAGCGTGCGCCGTACGTCGACGTCGTCTTCGGACCCCAGACCCTCCACCGCCTGCCGCAGCTGCTCGAGCAGCGCCGCGCCCAGGGCCAGGCCCAGGTCGACATCACCTTCCCCGAGATCGAGAAGTTCGACCACCTGCCGCCGGCACGCCGCGAGGGGGTGACGGCCTTCGTCTCGATCATGGAAGGCTGCTCCAAGTACTGCAGCTTCTGCGTGGTGCCGTACACCCGCGGCGACGAGGTCAGCCGCCCATTGGAGGACGTGCTCGTCGAAGTCGCCGGCCTGGCCGACCAGGGTGTGCGCGAAGTGACCCTGCTCGGGCAGAACGTCAACGCCTGGCGCGGGCCGCTGCCAGACACCGGCGAGGCGGCCGACTTCGCGCTGCTGCTCGAGTACGTGGCCGAGATTCCGGGCATCGAGCGCATCCGCTACACGACCAGCCATCCCAACGAGTTCACGCCGCGCCTGGTCGAGGCCTACGCACGCATCCCGAAGCTCGTCGGCCACCTGCACCTGCCGGTGCAGCACGGCAGCGACCGCATCCTGGCGGCGATGAAGCGCGGCTACTCGGTGATCCAGTACAAGAGCACCGTGCGCGCGCTGCGCCGGGTGCGGCCCGGCATCAGCCTGTCGAGCGATTTCATCGTCGGCTTCCCCGGCGAGACGGAGGACGATTTCCGCCGCCTGATGGACCTGGTGGAGGAGGTGGGCTTCGACAGCAGCTTCAGCTTCGTCTACAGCCCGCGGCCCGGCACGCCGGCAGCGAACCTGCCCGACGACACGCCGCGCGAGGTCAAGCTCGAGCGACTGCAGCGCCTGCAGGCCGCGATCGAGGCGAACGCGCGCGCGATCGGCGCCTCGCGAGTCGGCACGCTCCAGAAGGTGCTCGTCGAGGGTCCGTCGCGACGCAACGCGGCCGAGCTGATGGGCCGCACCGAGTGCAACCGGATCGTCAACTTCGACGGCGGGCCGAACGGGGCGCGGCTGGTCGGGCAGATGCTCGACCTGCGCATCAGCCAGGCCCTGCCCCACTCGCTGCGCGGCGACCCGGTCGTGCTCGATGTGGCCACGCCCGGCGGCCGCTGAGTGCGGCCGGGCCCGTCAGGTCGCCCCGCTGGTGTGTCCGCGCGGCGCAAGCGCAGCCCCGGGTGTTCAGTGGCGTCGCAGCATCCACCACTGCGCGGCGGCACAGGCCATCACCATCGCCGCGTATCCCGCCATCGTGCCGTCGCGGCCGGTGACGACCATCGCGGCGAGGCCGGCGAGCAGGCACGCGAGCACCGAGACCGCGGCCAGCCGCAGCCAGCCGATCGGCCGGGTCGCACGCCGCCACAGCAGCCGCACCAGCGACGCGGCGATCACCCCCAGGCCGAGCGCCGGGGTCAGGAAGCCGATCAGGTGCCAGAACGCGATGGTGAAGGTCATCGGAAAGCCGGGCTCCGGCGGCGTCCTCGGGGCGGGCCCGACGCACCCCGCCGCGGAACGAAGCCGCTTGACCGAGGTCAATCCGTCAGGACCGTCGACATGACAACCTGCAGTGACACTTTGGGTGACAAGGGCCCGAACTTTATACTTCGACCGTCATGAGCGTTTTTGCCCTCGGCCTGAACCACACCACGGCGCCGCTGGACCTGCGCTCGAAGTTCGCCTTTCCGGCCGAGCAGATCGCGCCGACGCTGCAGTCGCTGCGCGGGCGGTTCACTGGGACGCCCGCGCCATCGACGCGCGGCGCCGAGTCGGCCCTGCTGTCGACCTGCAACCGCACCGAGTTGTATTGCGCCGCCGAGCCGGCACTGATCCGCCCCACGATGGAGTGGCTGGCCGGCCTGGGGGGCGTCAGCCCGCAGACGTTGGCCGACCACAGCTACGTGCTCGAGGGCGAGTCGGCGGCCCGGCACGCTTTCCGCGTCGCCAGTGGCCTCGACTCGATGGTGCTCGGGGAGCCGCAGATCCTCGGCCAGCTCAAGCAGGCCGTGCGCGAGGCCGACAGCGCCGGGACGCTGGGTGTCACGCTGCACCAGATGTTCCAGCGCTCGTTCGCGGTGGCCAAGGTGGTGCGCACCTCCACCGAGATCGGGGCGCACTCGATCAGCATGGCCGCCGCGTCGGTGCGGCTGGCCTCGCAGTTGTTCGAGGACCTCGGGCAGATCAAGGTGCTGTTCGTCGGCGCCGGCGAGATGATCGAGTTGGTGGCCACTCACTTTGCCGCACGATCGCCAAAGGGCATGGTCGTGGCCAACCGCACCATCGAGCGCGGCGAGAAGCTGGCCTCGCGCATCGCGGGCGAGTCGATGCGCCTGTCGGATCTGCCGACACGTCTGGCGGAGTTCGACGCGGTGATCTCGTGCACCGCCAGCGCCCTCCCGATCATCGGCCTCGGGGCCGTGGAGCGCGCGATCAAGGCGCGGCGCCGCCGCCCGATGTTCATGGTCGACCTGGCCGTGCCGCGGGACATCGAGCCCGAGGTCGGCCAGCTGGCCGACGTCTACCTCTACACCGTCGATGACCTGTCGGCGGTCGTGCAGACCGCGGGCGAGAAGCGCCAGGCCGCCGTCGCGCAGGCCGAGGCGATCATCGAGACCGGCGTGCGCGGCTTCGTGCATTGGCTGGGCGAGCGCGAGACGGTGCCGCTGATCCAGGCGCTCAACGCCCAGGCCGACCAGTGGCGCGCCGCCGAGATCGCACGGGCCCGCAAGCTGCTGGCCAGGGGCGAGGACGTCGACGCGGTGCTCGACGCCCTGTCGCGCGGGCTCACGCACAAGCTCATGCACGGCACGCTGGCCGAGTTGCACGCGGCGGACCGCGAGCAACGCGGCGAGTTGACCCAGATCGTGTCGCGCCTGTTCCTGCGCAGCGCCGGCCGCGCGCCGGACGGCAAGCGCTAGCGACACCGGGAGCGCCTGTCCGCCGGGCTCGCCCGGCGGCGCGCGCGTGTCGCACCCGCCCCTCATCGCGATGGAAGACAGCGTCCGACAGCAGTTCGAGCGCGTGGCGATGCGCCTGGCCGAGCTCGACGAGGCCTTGGCCGACGGCCGCATGGCCAACGACCTCAAGCGCCTGCGCGAACTGACGCGTGAACACGCCCAGGCATCGGCCGTGCTGTCGCGCTACCGGGCCTACCAGCAGCGCGAGCGTGACTCGGCGCAGGCGCGCGAATGGCTGGCGGACCCCGAGCTTGCCGCGATGGCCAAGGAGGAGCTCGCCGCCGCCGAGACCGAGATGGCCCGGCTCGAGGCGCAGTTGCGCGCCGACCTGATCCCGCGCGATGCGCTGTTCGCCGGCGACCTGCTGCGCATGTACCAGCGCTACTGCGAGCAACGCGGCTGGCAGGTCGAGCTGGTGTCGGACTCGCCCTCGGACCTCGGCGGCTACAAGGAGGTGGTGCTGCGCATCGAGGGTGACGGCGCGTACGGCCGCCTGCGCTTCGAGTCCGGCGGTCACCGCGTGCAACGCGTGCCGGCCACCGAGAGCCAGGGGCGCGTCCACACGAGCGCCTGCACCGTCGCCGTGATGCCCGAGCCCGACGAGGCTGCAGAGGTCACGCTCGACCCGGCAGACCTGCGCATCGACACCTTCCGGGCCAGCGGCGCCGGCGGCCAGCACGTCAACAAGACCGACAGCGCGATCCGCATCACGCACCTGCCCACGGGCCTGGTCGCCGAGTGCCAGGACGACCGCTCCCAGCACCGCAACAAGGCCCGCGCGATGCAGGTGCTGGCCGCCCGCCTGCGCGACCAGCAGCAGCGTGAACGCAGCGCGCTCGAGGCCGCCACCCGCAAGGGGCTGATCGGCAGCGGCGACCGCAGCGACCGCATCCGCACCTACAACTTCCCGCAGGGCCGCGTCAGCGACCACCGCGTGAACCTGACGCTCTACAAGCTCGGCAGCGTGATGGACGGGGACCTCGACAGCGTGATCGAGCCGCTGCTCGCCGCCCGCGCCGACCAGCAACTCGCGCTGCTCGAAGGCCGCGGTCCCGCGTGACGGCCCCGCCCCTGCCCACGGTCGATGCCCTGCTGGCCCGGGCACGCGCGCTCGGCCTGGACCGCCTGGACGCGCGCCTGCTGGTGGCCCATGTGCTCGGCCGTCCAGCGGCCTGGCCGCTGGCGCACGGCGACGAGCCCGTGGGCACCGAGGCGGCGGCTCGCGTCGAGCATCTCGTCGGGCGGCGCGCCGCCGGCGAGCCCCTGGCCTACCTGGTCGGCGCGCGGGCGTTCCACGGGCTGGTCCTGCAAGTCGACCCGCGCGTGCTCGTGCCTCGGCCCGAGACCGAAGGACTGGTCGACTGGGCCCTCGAGTGCCTCGCCGCCCGAGGCCCGGGAGCGCCCGCGCGGGTCGTCGACCTGGGAACCGGCAGCGGCGCTGTCGCCCTCGCGATCCGCCAGGCCCGGCCCGACGTGCTGGTCACGGCGGTCGACACGAGTGCGGACGCGCTGACCTGCGCGCGCGAGAACGCTGCCCGCCTGGGGCTGGAAGTCGACTTCGTCCTGGGATCCTGGTGGTCCGGCGCCGGCGCCGGGCCCTTCGACCTCGTCGTGTCGAACCCACCCTATATCGCCGAGGGTGACCCGCACTTGGCCGCCCTCGCGCACGAGCCGATCCAGGCGCTGACGAGCGGTCCACAGGGCCTCGACGCGATCGCCGAGATCGTGGCCGGCGCCCCGGCGAGGTTGGCGCCGGGCGGATGGCTGCTGCTCGAGCACGGCCACGAGCAGGCCGGGCCGGTCACCGACCTGATGCGCGCGGCTGGCCTCGACTCGATCGCGACGCGCGACGACCTGGCCGGGCTTGCGCGCCTGACCGGCGCCCGCCGACGGCCCTGACCGCCCACCCTCACCGCCCGCCCCGACCTACCGCCCTGACCGCCCGCCAGCTTCCGGCGCCGGCGCACGGCGACCCGCCACCTGCCGGCGGCCGCGGCCTCCGGACCGGCGCGGGCTCACGTCGGCCGTACAGGCAGGTGCGCACGAGTGCGCACTATTGCAGCCGGGCGCCCAACGGTTGCCAACGGATGTTGCGATCAGATGCCGGCTCCCCACATCTGCACGTAGTCATGGGCCGGGGGCGGCCGTACGATGGTCTCGTCTCTCCTGCGCGAGCCGGTGACCCGAAAGCCGAGTGGGCCCGGGCCCGGTGGTTCGCGCAGGGACATCCGCTGGAGGCCCCCATGCGCATCGCCCTCTCGACCTGGATCCTCGCCGCGGCCGGCACCGTCGCGGCATTCCCTGCGGCCGCCGACCTGCGTGCGGTGGCCTCCGGCAACGGACTGCAGATCCGCAACGCCGAGTCCGATCCCTGGTGGCGTCTCCATGGTCGGTTCGTCGGGCCGCTGGGGACGACCCCCGCTGCACCGGGCCTTCGCTCCGACGAGCGTGGCCTGGGCCTGAACACCGGGTCAGCGCTGTTCGGAGACCTGTACTTCAGCCGATCCTTCCTCGGGCCCGACGTCCAGGGCGGCTTCCGGGCGTCCAGCGGCGTGATCCTCGGCCAGCGCGGGCTCGGCTCGGTCGCCTCCGGCGCCTTCGGCCTGAACGCGTCGTCCCCCACGCCCGCGGCGGCCTCGACGGACCTCGGCGGCGGCGCGCCGTACCTCGGACTGGGCTACAGCGGGCTGTCGAGCAAGGGCGGCTGGGGCTTCACGGCGGACGTGGGCCTCGTCGCCCTCAACCCCGGGTCGGCGATCCGGCTCGGCCGCCCCACGCCGTCGGGCCAGACGCTCGAGGACACCCTGCGCGAACTGCGCCTCGCCCCATTGCTGCGCCTGGGCATCTCGTACGAGTTCTGACGCCCGGCTGCAGGCCGCGCCGGCCTGCAGCGCGCCCCCGCCAGGCGCCCGGGGCAGCAGCACCGGTGCCGGGGGCGTTCGGATTGCCGTATAACCGCGGCTTCATCCGAAGCTGCCACGAGGCGACGATCCCATGAGCGACGTTCAGCAACGCATCGACCAGCTGGTCAAGGGCCACCGTGTCGTGCTCTTCATGAAGGGCACGCCGCAGTTCCCGATGTGCGGCTTCTCGGGCCGTGCCGTCCAGATCCTGAAGGCCTGCGGCGTCGACGACCTCGCCAGCGTCAACGTGCTGGAGGACGACGACGTCCGGCAGGGCATCAAGGCCTATGCGAACTGGCCCACGATCCCGCAGTTGTACGTGAACGGCGAGTTCGTCGGCGGCTCGGACATCATGATGGAGATGTACGAGGCCGGCGAGCTGCAGACCTTGCTTCAGCGTTGAACACCGCCAGCGGCGCGCCGGCGCCACCGCGCCCGCGCATCGTCGTGGGCATCACCGGGGCCACCGGCGCCGTCTATGGTGTGCGCCTGCTCGAACGCCTGCGTGAGTGCGGCGCCGAGACCCACCTGGTGGTCACGCCCGCCGGCGTGCTCAACCTGCACCACGAGCTCGGCCTGGACCGCAAGTCGGTCGAGGCACTGGCCGACCATGCCCACGCGCCGGGTGACGTCGGCGCGACCATCGCGAGCGGCTCGTTCGCGACGCAGGCCATGGTGATCGCGCCCTGCTCGATGAAGACGCTGGCCGCGGTGGCCCACGCGCTGTCGGACAACCTGCTGACCCGCGCCGCCGACGTCACGCTCAAGGAGCGTCGGCGCCTCGTGCTCCTGGTGCGCGAGACGCCTTTCAACCTGGCGCATTTGCGCAACATGACCGCGGTGACGGAGATGGGCGGCGTGGTCTTCCCGCCGCTGCCGGCCTTCTACCACCGGCCCGACACCGTGCAGGCCCTGGTCGACGACACGATCGAGCGCGTGCTCGCGCTGCTGGGCGTCGACACCGCGCACCCACGCGCCTGGGGCGGTCTGTAGGCCGCGCCGCGATCCGGGGCGACCGCTCAGCCGCCCTCGAAGGTCCAGAAGCGGCGGTTGGCAAACACCGCGTTCGGGTACTCGGCCCGCCCACGGCTGCCGTTGTAGCGGCCGAGCGCCATGAACAGGTCACCGCGCTCGCGGTCGAGGTAGTGGCGCAGGATCACGCAGCCGAAGCGGATGTTGGTCTGAAGGTGGAACAGGCGGCTCACGTCGCCGTCACCGATCAGGCGCATCCAGAATGGCATCACCTGCATGTACCCGCGCGCGCCGGCCACGCTGATCGCGTACTTGCGAAAGCCGCTCTCGACCTGGATCAGCCCGAGCACCAGCGACACCTCCAGGCCGGCACGCCGGGTCTCGTACCACACGGTCTCGAGGAACTCGAGCCGCGTGGGCGCATCGGGTTTGCGACGCCTGAGGCGGTCGCTCATCGCGCCGAGCCAGCGCAGGTAGGCAAGTCGCTCCTCGACCCGGTCGAACGCCGGCTTGGGCGGCGCCCGATTGGCGACCGCGGCCGACAGCGCAGTGCGCACCGAGTCGGCGAGCGGCTCCTCGACCTGTGCACCGGCCCAGGCCGGGCGCGCGCCGGCGGCGGTGGCGAGCACGGCCGCCGGGGCGATCCAGCGCCCGACGCCAGCGGCCGCGACACGACACAGCACGCGGCGGCGCGATGGGTCGACCGCGGCGGCGATCGGGGGAACGGGCAACGAAGGGTCGGTCATCGGGCAAGCCAGCGCTCGAGCGGGCCGCCGCGACGATACCGGGCGACCCGATGCGCCAGAGCCATCAGGAGCAGGCAAGTTCCGGTCGAAATGCCCGCCACCATGGCGCTCGTGGCCCCGGCGCCGAGGCCGAGACCGGCACCGCCGAGGAGCGCCGCGAACGCCAGCGAGGACCCGAGGTAGACGCTCAAGCTCATCCGGCCGACCCCCTGCAGGGCTTCGACCCAGGCCGGGGGCCGCAGGGCCAGGCGGGCCACGAATGCGGCCGTGAGCAGCGGTCCGGCGAGCAACAGTGCGGCCAGCGCGGGGGGCGGCACGCCGCCTGCCGTCCCGCCTGCGCGCACGACCAGCGCCGCGATGGCCAGGTTCAGCACCAGGCCGATGGGCAGCCCCCAGTGGCCGAGGCAGCGAAGGGCCGGCCGCCAGCGGGCGCGGGTCAGCACCCCGAGGCGCGCAGCGAGCAGGCCTGCGGCCATCAGCGCCACGATCTGCGGCAGCACCAGCGGCAGGCCCGCGAGCGCCACCGCATAGCCGGATGCCGACAGGGCGACGTGCTGCAGCACGCTCTGCGCCCAGCCGTAGCCGCCGGGCACGGCGCCCCAGGCGAGCGGGTCGCCGGCCATCGAGGCCAGGGCCCAGGCCTCCAGTGCCGCCATCACCACCGCCACCGCCACCGCGATGCACAGCCGTCGCCAGACGGCCCGCGCGCGCAGCCGCATCCACCGCAGCAGCCACAGCCCGACCAGTGCGTAAGCGGTCAGCACATCGCCGCTGTACAGCAACGCGCCGTGCGCCGCCCCCAGCGCAAGCAGGCGCCACTGCCGGCGGCGCGCCGACGCGGCGGGATCCACGCCGCCGCGGCGCCGGGCGCGCCAGGCCATCGCCAGCCCGAAGCCGAACAGGAAGGCCAGCAGCGGGTACGCCTTGCCCTGCAGCAACGCCACCAGCGCCGCCTGCAAGCCGATTGCCGAAGGCGAGTCGGCGGGCACCGGCGGCGGCACCACGTAGAGCGTGTCGGGCAGGTGCGCATACCCCGCCCCGTTGATCAGGACGACCCCGATGAGCGCCACGGCGCGCAGGCCGTCGATCCACGGCGTGCGCGGGCTGCGCGCGACGGGCAGGCCGCCGGCGGAATCCACAGACCGGGTCAGCCGGCCGCGAGCCGTCGACGCACCGCAGCGGCCGCCCCGGACAGGGGTTCGCGCGAGGCGGCCGCCTCGCGGCGGCCCTGCAGCTCGACCGTGCCTTCCTTCAGGCCGCGGTCCGACAGCACGACGCGCTGCGGGATGCCGATCAGCTCCCAGTCCGCGAACATCGCGCCCGGACGCTCGCCGCGGTCGTCGAGCAGCACGTCGACACCCGCGGCCGCCAGTTCGTCATGCAGGGCATCGGCGGCCTGGCGCACTTCGGGCGAGCGGTCGTAGCCGATCGGGCAGATCACGACCTCGAACGGCGCCATCGCCACCGGCCAGACGATGCCGCGCTCGTCGTGCCCCTGCTCGATCGCGGCGCCGAGCAGTCGCGTCACGCCGATGCCGTAGCAGCCCATCACCATCAGCTGCGGCTTGCCGGTCTCGTCGAGGTAAGCGGCGTTCAGCGCCTGGCTGTACTTGGTGCCGAGGTAGAACACGTGGCCCACCTCGATGCCGCGCTGGATCGCCAGCGTGCCGCGGCCGTCCGGCGAGGGGTCGCCGGCCACGACGTTGCGGATGTCGGCCACCACGTCGGGCTCGGGCAGGTCGCGACCCCAGTTGACGCCGGTGTAGTGGTGGTCGGCCTGGTTCGGTTCGCCACCGTGCGGTCGGCGACCACCTTGACCGGCTTGCGCGTGCCGATCGGGCCGAGATAGCCCGGAGGCGTACCGAAGTGCTCGAGGATCTCGGGCACGGTCGCGAAGCGCCAGCCGTTCTTCAGGCCCGGCACCTTGCCGGTCTTCACCTCGTTGAGCGAATGGTCGCCGCGCACGAGCAGCAGCCAGACCTGGCTGCGCACGATGTCGCCGGCCTCGGTCTTCTCGTCGGTGGCCAGCACCAGCGACTTGACGGTGCGCTCGAGCGGGATGCCCAGCAGCGCGGCCACGTCCTCGCAGGTGCTCTTGCCGGGGGTTGGCGTGTTCTTCAGCGCCTCGGCGGGCGCGGCGCGTTGCGCGAGCAGGGGCAGGCCCTCGGCCAGCTCGACGTTGGCCGCGTAGTCGCTC
>JALOSQ010000142.1 GCA_025458335.1 Ideonella sp. | reverse complement strand
CTCGGAGTGGGCTTGCGGGCGAGTGTCGGGCATGGGCTGGATGCTCGTGGCGCGCGGTCGCGGGAATCGATCATGCCGCGGCCATCGGCGATGCCGTGTCGCCGTGTCGCCGTGTCGCCGTGTCGCCGTGTCGCCGTGTCGCCGCGGTGTCGCGGAGCCGGACCGCGCGAAAGCCCGCAGAAGCCCGCGGAACGCCGCGGGAACCCCACCCCCCCTACAGTCGCCAGCCGTACCCCGAGACACCCCGCGCGACCCGCGCCCTCGGCCGCGAGATCGAGCGTGGGATCGATCGACCGAGGCGGGCCTTGCCTGTTCATGCCTGTACGCGTGCCTCGCGCGTCGTGTCCCCGAGGAGCCTGCGTGAAGCCGATCGCCCTGTGCCTTCTGACCCTGAGCCTGGCGGCCACGCCCGCCCTGCGGGCCGACGACAGCCCGCCGCGGCCGGTGGTGGTCGAGACCGTGCAGCGCGCGCCGGTGGCGCAGGAGGTCGAGGTCCGCGGCAGCGTGACCGCGCCGCGCACGGCCCGCCTCTCCACCGCGGTGGCCGGGCTGGTGCAGCGCGTCGCGGTGGACGAGGGCGAGCGCGTACGGGCCGGCCAGCCGGTAGCGCTCCTGGACGGCACCCTGGGCCGGCTCGACCTCGACGTTGCGGCGGCCGCCACGGCCGAGGCGGCCGCTGCCCTGGCCGAGGCCGAACGGCGGCTGGCGGCCGCCCGCGACCTGGGCGAGAACTTCTTCCCGGCCGACGAGATTCGCAGCCGCGCCAGCGCGGTGCAGACGGCGCAATCCTTGCTGGCGCGCCGCCAGGCCGAGCAGGCCCGCCAGCGCGAACTGCTGGCGCGGCACGAGATCCGGGCGCCGTTCGCGGGTGTGGTCGGCGCGCGACTGGTGCAGGTGGGCGAATGGGTGGCGCCGGGAACGCCGCTGGTCGAACTGGTCGACCTGTCGAGCCTGCGCATCGCGTTCGCGCTGCCGCAGTCGCTGTACGGACGCGTCGGGCCGCGCACCGCGATGCAGGTGGAACTCGACAGCGAGCCGGGCCGCCGCCATGCCGCGCGCGTCGTCGCGGTGGTGCCGGTGAGCGACCCGGCGTCGCGCACCTTCACCGTTCACGCCGCGCTCGACCAGGCGCCCCCACTGACGCCCGGCATGTCGGCCCGCGCCAGCGTGCGCCTGCCCGACGGCGGCGAGGCCGTCACCGTGTCGCGCGACGCCGTGCTGCGGCGTGCCGATGGGCGCCACACGGTGTGGGTGGTCGACGCCGAGAACGGCAACGGCGTGGCGCGCGAACAGCCCGTGACGCTCGGGACGGCGCAGGGGGCGCGCGTCGTCGTGACCGAAGGCCTGCGGGGCGGCGAGCAGGTGGTGGTGCGCGGCAACGAGGGGCTGCGCACCGGCCAGCGCGTCGCGGCGCGTCGCTAAGCGGATGCCCGGCGGCATGACCGATCCACACCTCGACGCCGCTGGCCGCAGCCCCTACGCCGGCATCGTCCGGCACGGCACGCTGGTGGCCGTGGTCTCGCTGTTGCTCGCGGTGCTGGGGGTGCTGGCGGTGCTGCGCATCCCGGTGCAGATGATCCCGGACCTGGAGGTCCGCACCGTCACCGTGCAGACCAGCTGGACCGGGGCCACGCCGCAGGACATGGAGCAGGACATCCTGCTCGCGCAGGAGGAGGTGCTGCGCGCGCTGCCGGGGTTGCGCCGCCTGACGGCCACCGCCGGCACCGGCAGCGCCAGCATCGCGCTGGAGTTCCCGTTCGATGTCGACCTGACCGAGACGCTCATCCGCGTCAACAACGCCTTGTCGCGCGTCAACGGCTACCCGGAGAACGTGAGCCAGCCGCGCATCGTCGCAGCCTCGTTCTCGGCCAACGCGTTCATGTACTACCGCGTGGCGCCGCTGCCGGGCAACCCGCGCCAGCTCGACCTGACGCTGATGCGCGACTTCCTGGAGGACCAGGTGAGGCCGCGCATGGAGTCGGTGCCGGGCGTCTCCGAGGTCACGGTCAGCGGTGGCGCCGAACGGCAGATCCAGCTCTGGCTCGATCCCGAGGCCCTGGCGGCGGTGGGCCTGACCGTGGCCGACGTCCGCAGCGCTCTGCGCGCGCGCAACCGCGATGTCTCCGGTGGCGTGCTGGAGGAAGGCAAGCGCCGCTACCTGCTGCGCACGGTGGGCCGCTTCGACAGCGTCGAGGAGTTGCAGCAGCTCATCCTGGTGCGCCGCGGCGACAGCGTCGTGCGATTGGGCCAGGTGGCGCGCGTGGTCTCGCACCACTACCCGGTGACGCAGATCAACCGCGTCGACGGCGAACCGGTGCTGGGCCTGCAGGTGCGTCGCGAGAGCGGCTCCAACGTGGTCGAGATCAAGCGCGCGATGACCGCCGAGGTCGGGCGCCTCAACGCCGACCTGCTGAAGCCTGCCGGGCTCGTGCTGGCGTTGACCTCCGACGACGTGCGCTATGTCGAGGCGTCGATGCGCAATGTCTGGACGAGCCTGGCGCTGGGCGGCGTGCTCGCCGCGCTGGTGCTGGCGGTATTCCTGCGCTCGGGCCGGGCCACGCTGACCGGCGTGGTCGGCATCCCCTTGTGCACGCTGGCGGCCTTCATCGGCCTGCTGCTGGCCGGGCGCACGCTCAACGTCATCTCGCTGGCCGGCGTTGCGTTCGCCATCGGCATGACGGTCGACAACAGCATCGTCGTGCTGGAAAACATCGAGCGTGCGCGCCGCCGCGGGCTGGACCGCGTGCGCGCAGCGATCCACGGCGTGCAGGAGGTCGGCCCGGCCGTGCTGGCCTCCACGATGACCACGGTGCTGGTGTTCCTGCCCATCCTGTTCATCGAGCAGGAGGCCGGGCAGCTCTACTCCGACATCGCCGTGGCGATCTCCGCCGCCATCGTCGTGTCGATGGCGGTGGCACTGACAGTGGTGCCGGCGCTGGCAGCGCGAATGGACTTCCGCACCCGCGTGGACGACGACCCACTCCAGGCCGCGGACAGCGCGCCGGGCGGGCGGTTCGCGCGAGCGACGATGGCGGGCGTCGGCTGGCTGCTGGCCAGCCGCGTGCGGCGGCTGGGCGCGATCGGCGGCAGCCTGCTGCTCGGGTTGGCCATCGCGTGGCTGCTGACACCGCCCGCCGAGTACCTGCCCGAGGGCGAGGAGCCCAAGACCTTCGCCAGCATGTCGGCGCCGCCGGGCTACAACCTGACCGAGATGGACGCCCTCGCCCGCCAGGTCGAGCAGGCCTTCCTGCCGCACGTGGGGGCCGATCGCAGCGCCTTTGCCGAAGGGCGCACCGCCGTGCCGCCGATCGCCTACCTGAACCTGGGCGTCTCGGCCGAGCGGGTGCGGATCATTGCCGAGACGGTGGACCCGCGCGACATCGAGCCGCTGATGGACGCGCTGACCGCGCACTACCAGGGCTACCCTGGCATGCGGGCCTTCGCGGCACGCGGCTCGATCATCAGCAGCAATGACGGTGGCACGCGCAGCATCAACGTCGACATCGCGGGCTCCGACTTGCAGTCGCTGTACCAGGTGGCCGGCGCGGTGGACCGCCGTGCGCGCGAGGTCTTCGACCGGCCACGCATCCAGAGCCAGCCCTCGTCGCTGACGCTGGCGCAGCCGCTGGTGGAAGTCCGGCCGCACTGGGACCGCGCGGCCGAGCTCGGCCTGGACGCGGCGGCGCTGGGCTTCACCGTGGCGGCGCTGACCGATGGCGCCTACCTCGACGAACTGATCCTCGACGACCGCAAGGTCGATGTTTTTGCCTATGGACCAGGCGGCCCGGATGCCCGGCTGGCGACGCTGGCGTCGACGCCGATCCGCACGCCGCAGGGCACCACCCTGCCGTTGTCGAGCGTGGCCACGATCGACGAGCGGGTGGACGTGAGCCAGGTGCGACGCGTCGACGGCCGGCGCACGGTCACCGTCAACATCGTCCCGCCACGCAGCGTGCCGCTGGAAGCAGGCGTCGAGACGGTGCGGCGCGACATCGTGCAGGCGCTGCAGGCGCAGGGTGCCGTCCCGGCCGGCGTGAGCCTGGCGATCTCCGGTGCCGCGGACCAGCTCGATGCGACCCGCGAGGCGCTCACCGGCAACTTCATCGTGGCGGTCGTCATCGTCTACCTGGTCCTGGTGGCGATCTTCACGCACTGGGGCTACCCGCTCCTGGTGCTGGCGACGATCCCGCTGGGGCTGGTCGGTGGCATCGCCGGGCTGGCGATGCTGAACCTCGTCGGCGGCTGGCTGCCCGCCCTGGGGCTCGGGGCGATCGTCCAGCCCTTCGACATGATCTCGATGCTGGGCTTCCTGATCCTGCTGGGCACCGTGGTCAACAACCCGATCCTGGTGGTGGACCGCGCCCGGGCGCTGTGCGCCGAACAGCCGGGCCTGCCCGCGCTGCAGGCGGTGCAGCAGGCGGTGGCCTCGCGGCTGCGGCCGATCGCCATGACGACGCTCACCACGATCGGCGGTCTGCTGCCGCTGGTCGTGCTGCCCGGCGAGGGCAGCGAGCTGTATCGCGGCGTGGGCGCGATCGTGATGGCGGGTCTGGTGGGCGCCGCGCTGGTGACGCTCGTCTTCCTGCCGGCGCTGCTCGCGGCGTTCATGGCACTGGGGGATCGGCTGGCCGCGGGGCGGCGGTCGGCACGCCCGATGGCGGCGGCACCCGGCGCGGACTGAGGCCGCATGGAGCAGGGGATGGCCCTGCCCCGCTCACCGACAGCCTGCAGCGGCGCCGCGGTTGCGCCACACTCGGGCCACACGACACGGGCCACCGCCATCGGGGGTCGTGGCCGCGGAGGGCGCCAATGGATTTCCTGTCGCCTCACAACCTGTGGTGGTTGCTGGCGCTGCCGGTGCTGCCACTGTTCTACCTGTGGCTGCTGCGGCGGCGCGGCAAGCCGGCGCTGCGGTTTTCCAGCCTGGACGTCGTGCGCGCGGCGACGGGGTCGAACTGGCGGCGGCACGTGCCGCCGCTGCTGTTCTTCGCGGCGCTGGCGCTGCTCACCCTCGCCCTGGCGCGCCCGACCGCGCCGGTCACGCTGCCGTGGTCGAAGTCCACCATCCTGCTGGCGATGGACATCTCCCGCAGCATGCGGGTGGACGACGTCAAGCCCAACCGCATGGTGGCCGCGCAAGACGCGGCCAAGGCCTTCCTGGCCGAGGTGCCGGCGAACATCGAGGTCGGGCTGGTCACCTTCGCGGGGACCGCCCAGGTCGCCCAGTCGGCCACGCTGGACCGCGCGCCGGTCGTCGCGGCGATCGACGCGATCCAGATGCAGCTCGGCACGGCGATCGGCAACGCCATCGTCGTGAGCCTGTCGGAGCTCTTTCCGGATCACGGCCTCGACGTGGGTGAGATGACCTTCGGCCCCGGTCCGAACAGCCGCAGCCTGCACGACAAGGCACCCCCCGGCGCCGGCAAGGGTCCGCCCCGGCCGTTCACGCCGGTGCCGCCCGGCTCGTACGAGTCGGCCGCGATCATCCTGCTCAGCGACGGCCGCCGCACCATGGGCGTCGACACGCTGGACGCCGCCCGGATGGCGGCCGAGCGCGGCGTGCGGGTCTACGTCATCGGCCTGGGCACGCCCGACGGGCATGTGTCGATGGGCGAGGGCATGGCCATGTACCTGCAGCTCGACGAGCCCACGCTGCGCGAGGTGGCCCGCATGACCGGCGGCGAGTACTTCCATGCCGCCACCGCCGAGGCCTTGCGCAACGTCTACCTGAACCTCGGCTCGACCCTGGACGTGCGCAAGCGCGACACCGAACTCACCGCGCTGTTCGCCGGCGTGGCGGCGATCGTGCTGCTGGCCGGCGCCGGGTTGTCCCTGCTCTGGTTCGGGCGCGTCGACTGAGCTGGCGGTCTGGCCAGGGCCGGCGACGGCCGCACGATCGCCGCCCCGTGGCGTTGCCCGGGAGATGCGATTGAGCCCGCTCAACCGGCGGGCCACCCGGCCACGATTGCCCGAGGTTCCGGGGTTCGCGGCGGTTTACGCTTCCATCGGTGTATCCACGCCGGGAACGCAGGCCCCGCACCTCCGGAAACGACCTCATGAAGACCACGCCACCGTCCCACAGCCCCGACGCACCGGCGCGCGTGCTGGCCCTGATGGTGGCCGCCAACGGCTGCGTCGACGCCCGGGAGCTGCAGGCGCTGGAAGACCTTGGCGCGTTCGGCCACCTCGGCA
>JALOSQ010000411.1 GCA_025458335.1 Ideonella sp. | reverse complement strand
CTACCAGATGGCCGTCGACGAGCTGCAGGCCGTCAAGCGCCGCCAGAAGGAACTGGAAGGTCAGCGCACCGGCATCGTCGGCCCGCTGAACACCGCGGTAAAGGCCATCAACGCGCTGTTCGCCGGCCCCATGCAGCTGCTCGAACAGGCCGAGCAGATCCTGAAGACCAGGATGCTGTCCTACCAGGAACTGCAGGCCGCGGCAGCCGAGGCTGCGCGCCGCGAAGCCGAGGCTCGTGCAGAGGCGGAGCGCCGTCGCATCGAGGCCGAGGCGGCCGAGGCGGCACGAATCGCAGCCGAGCACGCCGCCGCCGCGAAGGCCGCTGCCGCGCAGGGCGACATGCAGGCCGCTGCCGTGTCCCAGGCTGCTGCGGAGCGCGCTGCGGCCGAGGCGCAGACCGCGGTCGACACCGCGCAGATGGTGGTAGCCGCGCCGGTGATGGCGCCCGCCGTGACGCCTGTCAAGGCGCGCGGCATCAGCACGTCGTCGAAGCTCGACTTCGAAGTGCAGGACCTCGCCAAGCTGGTGGCCTTCATCGCCACCGGCGACGGCGACAAGCCCCTGGCCCGCCCCGACCTCCTGGGCCTCGTGGTGGCCGACAGCGTGAAGCTGCGCGCGATGGTGAAGGCCCTCGGCGCCCAGGCCAACCTGCCGGGCGTCCGCGTGTTCGAGGCCAAGGTAATGAGCGCGAGGGCGGCATGAGCGGCCAGCACCACGCATCCATCGCCGCGCTGCTGGAAGCGCGCCGGCATGCAGTCGCGCGCCATGGCGACCTGCGCGAGGAGCACGAACGCCACTCCAGGCGCCTGGAGCGCATCACGGCGGACGTGGACTTCGTCCGGACCCAGATCGCCGAGTACGAAGCCACGTTGGCCCTGCTGGGCCACGTGGAGCCGCCCCACCCTCTCAACCCCGAAAGCTGACCCATGGCTGTCACCCCCGCCCGCGTGTACCGAGTCGACCTCGCCGGTGCACCCCACCTCGTCCGAGCCTCGACGCCCGCCCAGGCACTAGCGCACGCCGCCCGCGGCGTCTCGCAGGTGCGCGTCGCAACGCAGGACGACCTGATCGACCTCGTGGCCGCCGGCATCAAGCCGTCGACGGCCGGCGAAGACGCCGAGGCCCAGCCGCAGGGCGACCAGCAGCAGCAGGCCTGACCCGCTCGCTCATCAACGTCCCACCACCAGGAATACCCCATGTCCGACAAGACCTTCCCCGCCCCCACCGGCTTCGCGACGACGCCGCGGCCGCCCATCACCCTCTCGCCCGTCGAGTCCAAGCGCGTCGGCGCGATCGGCTACGACCCGAGCGCGTGGGCGCGATCGGCTACGACCCGACGACAAAGACCCTGGCCGTGCAGTTCAAGGCCGGCGCGCGGGCGATCTACCACTACCCCGGCGTCGAGCCAGAGACGTTCGAGGAGTTCAAGGCCGCCAAGAGCCTGGGCACGTACTTCGGCCAGAAGCTGCAGAAGCTGCCGTTCGAGAAGTACCCGAACGAGGGCCAGGAAGAGACACAGGCCCAGGCCTCGCGGGCGCTGGCGAGTGCGCCAGCACTACGAAGCGTTCCACCCACACGGAAGGAGGCCCACGTGCCCAGACCCATCACCGCCACCCTTGCCGAGCTGCAGGGCGGTGTCTTCCTCGACGAGTGCAGCCAGCGGTTCGCCGACCTGGTGCGCAACGTCGACGAGACCGGCAAGGCCGGCAAGCTGACGATCACCCTGGACCTGAAGAAGACCAGCGGCGCGATCAGCGTGACGCCGAAGGTTACCGACAAGACGCCGGAGCCGGCGCCGGATTCGGACCTCTTCTACGCGACCGTCGAGGGGAACCTCACGCGCGACAACCCCAACCAGCGAAAGCTGGACCTCCGCCCGGTGGACACGAAGCCCACCGACGTTCGCAACGTCCCCGACGCCGAGCCCGCGCGCCCGGTTCGCACCATCAACGAGGGCTGATCCGACATGACCACCCAGAACCTGCCGGCCGCGCCGGTGACCACTCCCAACCTGGCCGAGACGCTGGCGCGCGAGTTGCCCAAGCCCCATGTCGTCCTGGAGAGCGCAACTGGCTTCGACAGCCTCTCCATCTCGCATGTCGCCGTCCCGAAGAACTTCGAGCTAAAGGAGGTGAAGGTCGACCTCGAGTCGATGATGGCCCACCCGCGGCGCACCAAGGCGACCGCCACCTTCAGCGACCTCACGAGCTTCCTGGCCTACGTGAACCGCCACGCCGTCGACGACGAGACGGCGGTGTGGTGCGACTTCAACCCCCAGACCTTCGCCCTGTCCTTCACCGCGGTGATCGACGAGCACTCGCCCCATGCCGCCGGGTGGCGTGCACACCGCGCCGAGTTCAAGCCGGACATGAGCGCCGAGTGGAAGGCGTGGAAGGGCAAGGACCGGGCCGCGATGTCGCAGATCGACTTTGCCGAGTGGATCCAGAACCACGAGGACGACATTACGAAGGCCAACGGCCTGCCCAGCTCACTGGAGATGCTGGAGATGGCCACCAACTTCGTCATGCACGAAGAGCACGCCTTCAAGAGCGCCGTGCGCCTGCAAAGCGGCGGATTCCGCCTGAACTACATCGCCGACCCCGACCAGGGCACCGTCGAGCAGATGCAGCTCTTCGAGCGCTTCGCCATCGGCATCCCGGTGTTCCAAGGCGTGAAGGAGGCCTGGAGCATCACGGCGCGCCTGAAGTACCGCAACCCGGGCGGCAAGCTGTCGTTCTTCTACGAGCTGGTGCGACCCGACCGCGTGCACGAGGCGGCCGCACTGGAGCTGATCGGCAAGGTCCGCGAGGGCGTCGGCGCCATCCCGTTCCTGCTGGGCTCCTGCAACTGAATCCGGTGTGGCCCATGCCGTTGCCCGCAAGCCGGATCTCGGGGTGCCAAGGCATGGGCTACCTGCTGCCCACGTTCCACGTGGGTAGCGTGATCGGACTGCTAAGAAGGGCCGACAGAGGGGTGGAAGTCCCTGATGCAAGCGGCAACCCCGCCTCTGCGAGCGCACAGCGCCAGCCGGCCAGGAAGGGCCGGCACCCAGTTTCCGG
>JALOSQ010000410.1 GCA_025458335.1 Ideonella sp. | reverse complement strand
ATCTTCTTCGGCGCCGAGGAATTCGGCCTGCTCGGTGCACGCGCCTACGTGGCGAGGCACCGCGACCGGCTCGGCGAGTACTACATCGGCAACCAGACCGACGCCGGCGGCGAGCTGCCCTATGCCTTCTCGACGCGGGTGGCCGAGACCGCCGTGCCGGCCTTCGACGGCATCCGCAGCGTGCTGCGCCCGCTCGGCATCATCCCGGGCGACAACCAGGCCCGTGGCGGCCCCGACATGACCCCGTTCCGCGAGGCGGGCGTGCCGGTGTTCGACATCAAGCAGGACGTGACCGACTACTTCGACCTGCACCACACGCCGAGCGACACGCTGGAACAGGTGGATCGCCGCAAGCTGGACGTCAACGTCGCCGCCTGGGCCGCGACCGCCTGGCTGCTGGCCAACCTCGACACCCCGCTGCGCCCCGACGCCGTCCCCGCGGTGACTGCGCCGAAGTGAGTGGCGCCGGTGCCTGCGCAATTGGGCGCCGGCGGGTCGACACGGCCGCAGGGCCGCGGCGAACGGGGAAAGCCCGCTGACCGCATGGCGTGCTGGCGGCGCCTACGGCGAAGCCGTGTGGGATCAGTCCGCCGCGGGCCGCATCGTGTCCTCGCCCGCGGGCGTCAGCCGCAGGATCGTGAAGCTGCCCGGCGCGAAGGCCGGCGCGGCGTCGAGCGCGACGGCTGCGCCGGTCAGCACGTCGACGGCGCGGGTCGCGCCCTGCAGTCCCTCGGCGTAGCGGGTGGGCTCGAACACGAAGGGCGCGGTGCCGCGGTGCACTACCACCATCACCGCCTCCTCGGCGGCGCGGCGGAAGTAGACGTAGCTGCCCTGGCGCGGCTGGTAGTGCAGGAAGCGGCCGTGGGCGATCGCCGGGGAGCCGGCGCGCCAGCGCAGCAGGCGGCGCAGCCAGTCCTGCATCTCGCGTTGCGCCTCGCTCAGGCCCTTGCCGGTGAAGGCCGATACCGCATCGCCCGGCCAACCGCCCGGAAAGTCGCGGCGCGCGGCGAGGTCGTCGCGTTCCACCGGGCTCTGCATCAGCACCTCGGTGCCGTAGTAGAACTGGGCGACGCGCGGCAGCGTGGCGACCATCCCGAGCGCCTGCCGCAGGACCGCCGGGTCCTCGCCGAGCACGCTGTAGATCCGCGGCTTGTCGTGGTTGCCCTCGAAGACCACCAGCCGCGTCGGGTCGGCGTAGAGCCGGTCGTTGCCCAGCATCTCGTGGATGCGGCCGAGGCCGGTGGTGAAGCTCTCCGCTTCGGTCAGGCCCTTGCGCAGCGCTTCGCTGAGCGGGAAGTCCATCAGGCTCGGGGTGCCGGGCGAGGTGCCGGCCCAGTCGCGTCCGGCCGACTGCCAGTGGGCGACGATCGCCGGATTGGCGCTCCACCAGCCCTGCAGGAAGGCGGTGTCGGAGTAGCCGTAGGTGTCGACGCGCAGGCCGGCGAGGTCGGCGTACTCGATCCACCAGATCGCGTTCTGTTCGAGATAGCGCGCCAGCACCGGGTCGCGCTGGTCGAGGTCGGGCATGGTCGGGTGGAACCAGCCGTGCTGGAAGTTCTCCAGATCCACCGCCGGCGCGTAGGGGTCGGTGACCGCGCTGCGGCCGTGCCGTTGCTGATCCAGCCGGGTGTCGGCGGGTCGCTGGCCCACGGGTGCTGGTGGCCGATGTGGTTCGGGACGATGTCCTGGATCACGCCGATGCCCTTGGCCCGCGCGGCGGCGACGAAGTCGCGGTAGTCGGCGTTGCTGCCGAAGCGCGGGTCGACGCGGTAGAGGTCGGTGATCGCGTAGCCGTGGTAGGAGTAGGCCGGCTGGTCGTTTTCCAGCACTGGCGTCGGCCAGATCATGGTGAAACCCAGATCGGCGATGTAGTCGAGCGACTGGCGCAGTCCGGCCAGGTCGCCGCCGTGGCGCGCGGCCGGATCGGCGCGGTCGGCGCCCTCGCGCATCCCGGCGACGCGGTCATTCGAGGGGTCGCCGTTGGCGTAGCGATCCGGCATCAGGTTGAGGATCGCGTCCTGCGGGCCGAAGCCTGCGCGTTCGGCGCTGCCCGGCCGCCGCGCGCTCAGCGGCACGACCACGCGGCGCTCGCCGCCGGCACCGCGCAGCCGCAGCACGATCTCGCCCGCTTCGGCATCGGGCGCGAGCTGCAGGTCGACGACCCGATGGTTCGGGCTGGGCAGTCGCCGCTCGCCGCGCGCTTCGACGCCCGGCGGCAGCGTCAGCTCGAGGTGGTCGGCAGCGACCCCGGGGCCCGATACCAGCAGCTGCAGCTGCGGATCGCGCATGCCGACCCACCAGGACGGTGGCTCGGCGCGGACGGCGGACTCCGGCGCGGCGCTGGCCGGTGTCGAGGCGATCAGGGTCGGGAGCAGCAACAGCACGCGCAGCAGAGGCGTCATCGTCGGTCGTCCGGGTCGGCGTGGGGTGGGCGTTCCGGCACCGCGTGCCAGAACAGGAAGGACAGCAGCAGGCTGGCGGCGAACAGCAGGAACACGCCGCCCTGCAGCGCGAGGAGGTCGGCGATCCGGACCAGACCGGGCACGGCGAGTGCCGGCAGCACCAGACTGGCGTTGAACACGCCCATGCTGACGCCCATCCGGCGGCCGTCCACCGACGCCGAG
>JALOSQ010000009.1 GCA_025458335.1 Ideonella sp. | reverse complement strand
CACCGCGGCGTTCATGGCGCCCGCGCTGGTCCCGGACACGCCGGCGGGCACGAGCGTCTCGTCCTGCAGGAGCCGGTCCAGGACGCCCCAGGTGAAGGCACCGTGCGACCCGCCGCCTTGCAGGGCCAGGTCCAGGCTCAGCGTCTGGCCGGTGGCTCGGCGAGCGGCGCCTCGCGCGCGGCCCGGAGTCGGGGATGCAGAGGCGCGTGGGGCGCGGGGGCGGCTGGGCACGGCTCGTGTCGGCATCGCTCGTCGTCAGGGAACTCGAAACCACGATGGTAGGGCGCGGCCGCCAGGTGCTCGGCAGCGACTTCGGCGCCGGACGCCGCAGGCGCCGTGCGCTCCAGCATCGCCAGGAGCGTCGGCAGCGTGTCGGCCTCGTGCAGCGGTTTGTCCGGGCGCATGCGCAGCATGCGCGGGAAGCGCAGCGCGACGCCGCTCTTGTGGCGCGGGCTGCGCTGCAGGCCCTCGAAGCCCAGCTCGAAGACCAGCGTGGGACGCACCGATCGCACCGGGCCGAACTTCTCGCGTGTCGTCTGGCGGATCACCCGGTCCACGCGCACGATCTCGTCGTCGGTGAGACCCGAGTACGCCTTGGCCACCGGCACCAGCTGCAGCGGCGCCGGGTCGGCGTCGCGCGCGGGTGCGTCGAGTGCGGCGTCGGCCTCGGCGGCGTCACGCGGCGTGCGGTTCCAGACGGCGAAGGTGTAATCGGTATAGAGGCTGGCGCGGCGGCCGTGGCCCGCCTGCGCGTACACGAGCACGGCATCCAGCGTGAGCGGCTCGATCTTCCACTTGAGCCATCCGCCGCGGTCGTCGGCGCGACGCCGCCCGATCCCGTATGCCGTGTCGCGGTGCTTGAGCATGAAGCCCTCGACGCCGAGCGAGCGGGCCTGCTCGCGCAGGCGACGCCAGGCACCCCAGACCTGCATCGGCCCGACCCCGGCCGGGCCCTCGTGCAGGACAGGCGGCAGCCGCACGAGCGGCGACACCTCGATCGTGTGACCGGCCAGCAGTGCCTCCAGGGCGGCACGGCGCCGGTGCTGCGGCACGTCGCGTTGATCGACGCCCGCTGCCTCGAGGAGGTCGTAGGCCAGGAAGCGCACGGGCGCCTCGGCCAGCAGCTTGCGCGTCAGGTGCTTGCGGCCGATACGGGTCTGCAGCCGCTGGAAGGGTGCTGGCCGCCAACCCGCGAGTCCCAGTCCCGGGATGCCAGCCTGGCCGGGCTCGGCCACCAGGATCTCGCCGTCGAGCACCGTGCCGTCAGGCAGCCGGGCTGCCTGCTCGACGATCTCCGGGAAGCGATCGGTCACCAGCTCCTCGCCGCGCGACCAGATCCACACGCGGCCGCAACGCCGCACGAGCTGCGCGCGGATACCGTCGAACTTCCACTCGACGCACCAGTCGGCGGGCGCGCCGAGCCGCTCGGCCATGATTGCGTCGTCGTGGTCCACCGCGTGCGCGAGAAAGAACGGATACGGTTGGCCCCCCTCGGCTGCTGACCCAGCGGCCGGATCGACCAAGGCCCTGAAGGCCGCGGCACCGGGTCGGGCACGGGCGTCCGTGTAGCCCATCATGCGCTGGGCCACCTGCTTGGGATCGAGACCGAAGGCCTCGGCGATGGCCCGTTGCACGAGCAGGCGGCTGACGCCGACCCGGAAGCCGCCGCCAATCAGCTTGGTCAGCAGGAAGCGCCCGGCCACATCGAGCTCGTCCCACCATTGCAAGACGCGCGCGGCCTGCTCGTCGGGCGGCTGTCCGCGAAGCCCGAGGAGTCGGTCCTCGACCCAGACGGCCAGCGGCAGGTCCGACACCGACGGCCCCGGCGGCAGCACGTGGGCGATCGTCTCGGCGAGGTCGCCGACCGCCTGGTAGCACTCCTCGAACAGCCAGTCGTCGAGGCCGGCGCGGGCGCAGGCCAGCGCGCGCAAGGTGGCCGTTGGCAGGACCTGCCGCGGCTTGCCCCCGGACAGGAAGTACACCGCCCATCCGGCGTCGGCCGGATCGGCCTCGACAAGGTAGCGCGACAAGGCCGCCACCTTGGCGGCCGTCGAGGTGCTGGCGTCGAGCTCGGCGAACAGCGACGCGAAGGCCTTCATCGCGGCGTGGCAGGCCGCCGGTCGTTCACTCGTCGCGCTCGGGGTAGGTCGGCTGGGTGTCGGCAAACCGCTGGAACCCCGCCGTGCCCGAGGCGTACGCCGTGCCGATCGTGGTCAGCGTGCGGCGGCGCTCGGCGTCGATGAACGCCTGCAGCAGCTGGTGCTGCGCCGCACCCAGGCCGTCATCGGTGACCATCACGATCTGCGCGACGAGGCCCCAGTCGACATCGAACGACGGGACCGACAGGCGCGCCCCGTCGGGCACGCGTTTGAGCAGGGCGTCGACGACGTCGGCCTCCTCGCAGACCACGAGGGCAGCGAAGGCCGGGAATCGTCGTGGGAACGGCTGGCGGCGACGCAGCGGCTTCCACAGCGCCAGCAGGTACTGCGGCGGGCGGTTCTCGACTTCATCGCCCAGGGGTGTCTCGACGACCTCGTGCGTCGGCCCGGCCACCCGGTGGGACGCGCCGATCCACAGTCCCGGACCATGCTCGTCGGACACGCGGGGCTTGCTCTTGATCAACGGCAGCTTCACGATTCATTCTCCGGCGCCGTCTGCGCGGCACGGGCCTCGGGCGGGTGACCGGTCGGCCGCCCCGTCGCCGAGCGACTCACGATTGTGCGGCGACACCGGGACCTGCAGCCTCCTCGCCCTGGGGTTCGATCGCCGGGCCGCCTTCCAAGCCCTCCGCCGACACTGCGGGATCGACATCCGGCTGCTCGTCGCCGTACTCGGTGCGGAACGACCCGGCCTCGAGCCCCTGCTCCCGCAACCAGCGGACCATCACCGCCTCGTACCCGTGGGTGACGATGACGCGGGACGCCCCGGTCGCCGCGATCGCCTGCTGCAGGCCCGGCCAGTCGGCATGATCGCTCAGCACGAAGCCGCGATCGACGCCCCGCCGCCGGCGCGCGCCGCGAAGCTGCATCCAGCCGCTGGCAAAGGCGTCGCGGGCTGCGGGAAAGCGCCGCACCCACGGGCTCGAGGCCGCCGACGGCGGTGCGATCACCAGGGCACGCCGCAGCAGGGCCTTGTCGGTCACCTCCGCGACGGACAGGGCCTCGGGCAGGTCGACTCCCGCAGCCCGGTAGGCTGCGTTGAGCGGCGCGACGGCGCCATGCACCACGATCGGACCGGTCGAGGCATCCACGCCGGCCAGCAGGCGCTGCGCCTTGCCGAAGCTGTACGCCAGCAGCACGCTCGCGCCGCCGGCCTCGGCATTGCCCCGCCACCAGGCGTTGACCGCCTCGAACACGCGGGATTGGGGCGGCCAGCGATAGACCGGCAGGCCGAAGGTCGACTCGGTGACAAAGGTGTGGCAAGCGACCGGCTCGAACGGCTCGCAGGTGGGATTGGCGTCCCCGACGCCGCTCACGAAGTAGTCGCCCGAGACGACCCAGACCTCGCCGCGATGCTCCAGTCGCACCTGCGCAGAGCCCAGCACGTGGCCGGCCGGGTGCAGCGACACCCGAACGCCGCGGTGATCGATCGAGGCGCCGTACGGCAGCGTCTGCAGCGTGATCGCGCCGAGCCGCGCCTGCAGGACGCCCGCGCCGGGCTGCGCGCACAGGTAGTGCGCGTGTCCGCCACGGGCGTGGTCGGCATGCGCGTGCGTGATGACGGCCCGGTCGACCGGGCGCCAGGGATCGATGTAGAAGTCGCCTGGCGGGCAATACAGGCCTTCGGGCCGCTCCACCACGAGGTCGCCGATCATGCCGGTCCTTCGTCCGCGCGGCGGCGTCAGTAGCGCTTGCCCGTCACCAGCAGCGCGATGCGCATCAGGGCGTAGGCCACCCAGTCGAGCATCCGTACCTGCCACGGGCGCGCCTGGTGATGCTCGGGTGACACGAGCCGCCCCTGGGTCGCGATGGCCCGCTCGAGCTGCGCCCGCAGCTGCGCGGCGAAGTCGTCGTCGCGCACGAACACGTTGGCCTCGCGGGCCAGGAGCAGGCTCAACGGATCGAGGTTGGACGATCCGACGGTCGAGATGCTGCCGGCCGGTCCGTCCATCACCGCAACCTTGGCATGCAGGAAGCTCGCCTCGTACTCGACGATGCGAATGCCGGCCTCCAGCAACTGGTCGTAGACGGCCCGGCTGGCGTGAAAGGCCATGAAGTACTCGTAGCGGCCCTGCAGCAAGAGGGTCACCCGCACGCCCCGGCGCGCCGCCCGGATGAGCGAGCGCTGGAGCTTGACGCCCGGGATGAAGTAGGCATTGGCGATCAGGATCTCATGACGCGCCTGGGCGATCGCCAGCCGGTAGGTGCTCTCGATGCGACGGCGGAAGCGCACGTTGTCGCGCAGCACGAGGGCGGCGACGGCCGTGCCGGAAAGAGCGCCCGTGCCGGGCGGCGGCGGCGAGCGTCCGACGCCCGCGACGGCAGGGCCCGCGCCCGCAGGCGGCGGCGCAGCGCGGTCCAGCCCGGCGCGGGCGGCGGCTTGCATGGCCGTCACCATGCGCTCGAAGTCGCGCCGGTCGATCTCGCGGCTGACCTGCAGGCGCAGCCACAGCCGGGCCATGGTGTCATGCACGTCGGCGACGAGCGGTCCCGAGGCCTGGACCGCGAAGTCCAGGCGGGGCGACGTCAGAACGCCGTGGTTCGGGTCGTGATAGTCGTCGAGCAGGTTGATCCCGCCGCAGAACGCGATGTCGCCGTCGATCACGGCGAGCTTGCGGTGCAGGCGCCGCCAGCCCGTGGGCAACAGCACCCGCCAGCCCGCAGCCGGGTTGTAGACGCGCCACTTGACCCCGGCGGCGGCCCAGCGGGCCCGCCAGGCCTCGGGCAGCTCGCCGGTGCCGATGCCGTCGACGACGACCCGCACCGCGACACCGCGCCAAGCGGCCCGCTCGAGCGCCTCGGCGACGCCGATCGCGCTGTGCTGGAAATCGAAGATGTACGTCTCCAGCAGCACCTCTCGGGATGCCCCGTCGATCGCCGAGACGAGGGCCGGGAAGTATTCGGCGCCCCCCGTGAGCAGATGCAGCTCGTGGTCGCCGCGCAGGGTGCTGACGAGCGGCGACTCGCCGTCGAGATCGGACCGCTGGCGGCCCTTGCCCCGGTTCCTGGGCGAGTCCCGCGACGCCTCCATGGCCAGGCGGCTGGGCGTCAGGCGAGTTCCAGCTCGGCCACCAGCGGAAGGTGGTCCGACATGCGCGCCCAGACCGGTCCGCGTGGCACCAACGTGCTCACGCAGCGCAGGCCACGCATGTAGATGCGGTCGAGCGAGAACACGGGCACGCGGGAGGGAAACGTGAGCGGGCCCGCCCCCCGGCTGCCCGGCGCGGTCGCCCGCGCCAGTCCCAGCGAGGTCATCGGCGCATCGAGCTTCTCGCCCCAGTCGTTGAAGTCGCCCGCCACGATCAAGGGCTCGGTGTCCGGGATGTGCGCCGCCACGAAGTGGGCCAGCCGCTCGACCTGTCGCATGCGGCTGGCGTGGATCAGGCCCAGGTGCGCCACGATGGCATGGAGCCGCAGCCCGTTCCAGTGCACGGGCGCATGCAGCAGACCCCGCTGTTCGAATCGGTGATCGGAGACATCGTGGTGCCCGACGTCGCCCAGCGGCCAGCGCGACAGCAGGGCATTGCCATGCTCGCCGTGCCGGGTCACCGCGTTCGTCCGGTAGGCCACCTCGTAGCCGTCGGGTGCGAGAAAGTCGGCTTGGCCCTGCTGCGGCCAGCCGAACCACGTCCGCTGGAACGTTCGCGCGTCACGATGGTGAAAGTGACGCACCTCCTGGAGGAACACGAGGTCGGCATCGAGCGCCTCGATGCCCAGGCCGAGGTTGTGGATCTCCAGCCGCTTGCGCGGGCCGATGCCGCGAACGCCCTTGTGGATGTTGTAGGTCGCGACGCGCAGGGCGGTGGGGGCCCCGGTGGTGGTGTGGACGAAGGGGCGGTGGTGGACCCGCACGCCGGACTCCCTGGGTTCAACCGAGGCCACCCGGCCGCGGGCGGCGCGCCAGGTGGAGGATGGCCTCGGCATTCGAGGGCGAGAAGCAGCGGTCGGCTGCCTCCAGCGCCGGCAGCCACCGGCTGTCGAGGTGTTCGCGCGGCGCCAGGCGCACCGGCGTGCCGGGTGGCACGACCAGGCCGAAGACGTGCTCGGTGTTTCGGCTCACGTCCGGCGCGTAACGGTGGCGATAGCGGGGGTAGATGTCGTACACGTTGCGCAGTTGCCAATCCTGCAAGGCCTCGTGCGGGACCGCCGGCGAGCCGACCAGGACACCCGTCTCCTCGGCGACCTCGCGAATCGCCGTCTCGCGCAGCGGCTCGTCCGGCCGATCCTTGGACCCGGTCACGCTCTGCCAGTGGCCCGGCATGTCGGCGCGCTCCAGCAGCAGCACCTGCAGGTCGGGCGTGTGGATGACGACGAGCACCGACTCCGGGATCTTCCAGCGTGTGGGCTCGCTCATCGCACCGGTCCTCAGGCGACCGGCTGGGGGTTGCGCAGGCGAACGTGCAACTCACGCAGCTGCTGCTCGTCCACGCGGCTCGGCGCGCCGGTGAGCAGGCATTGAGCGCGCTGTGTCTTGGGGAAGGCGATCACGTCGCGAATCGAGTCCGCCCCGGTCATCAGCGTCGCGATGCGATCGAGCCCGAAGGCCAGGCCGCCGTGCGGGGGTGCACCATACTGCAGCGCGTCGAGCAGGAACCCGAACTTGACCCGCTGTTCCTCGGGCCCGATCCGCAGCGCCTCGAACACCTTGGCCTGCACGTCGGCGCGGTGGATCCGCACCGAACCGCCGCCGATCTCCCAGCCGTTGAGCACCATGTCGTAGGCCTTGGCCAGGCAGGCCCCGGGGTCCGTGTCCATCAGGTCCTCGTGCCCGTCCTTCGGCGCCGTGAACGGGTGATGGACTGCCACCCACCGGTCGGCCTCCTCGTCGCGCTCGAACATCGGGAAGTCGACCACCCACAGGGGCGCCCAGCGGTCCTCGAACAGGCCCTTGCCCCGGCCGAACTCGCTGTGGCCGATCTTCGTGCGCAGCGCGCCGATCGAGTCGTTGACGACCTTGGCCTTGTCGGCGCCGAAGAAGATCAGGTCGCCGTTGCGGGCACCGGTGCGCGCCAGCAACTGGCCGATCGCCCCGTCGTGCAGGTTCTTGACGATCGGGCTCTGCAACCCGTCGCGCCCCTTGCCGGCGTCGTTCACCTTGATCCACGCCAGGCCCTTGGCGCCATAGACCTTCACGAACTCGGTGTAGGCGTCGATCTCCCCCCGGCTCATCTCGCCGCCGCCCGGCACGCGCAGCGCGACCACCCGTCCGCCCGCGGCCTGCGCGGGCGCCGAGAAGACCTTGAAATCGACGTCGCGCATCACGTCGGTGAGCTCGGTGAACTCGAGCTTCACGCGCAGGTCCGGCTTGTCGGATCCGAAGCGGCGCATCGCCTCCGAGTAGCTCATGACCGGGAACACCGGCAGCTCGAGCCCCATTGCGCGGCGGAACACGTGCCGGATCATCGCCTCGGTGATCGCGCGGATCTCCTCCTCGGCAAGGAAGCTCGTCTCGAGGTCGATCTGCGTGAACTCCGGCTGGCGGTCGGCCCGCAGGTCTTCGTCGCGAAAGCACTTGGTGATCTGGTAGTAGCGGTCGAAGCCCGCCACCATCAGCAGTTGCTTGAACAGCTGCGGCGACTGCGGCAACGCGAAGAACATCCCGTCGTGCACGCGGCTGGGCACGAGGTAGTCGCGCGCGCCCTCCGGCGTGCTCTTGGTGAGCATCGGCGTCTCGATGTCGACGAAGCCCTGCTCGTCGAGGAACTTGCGCACCTCCATCGCGACCCGGTAGCGCAGCATCAGGTTCTTCTGCATCTGAGGCCGGCGCAGGTCGAGCACGCGGTGGGTCAGGCGCGTGGTCTCGGACAGGTTGTCGTCGTCGATCTGGAACGGCGGCGTCACGCTCGGGTTGAGGACCTCGAGATCGTGGCAGAGGACCTCGACCTTGCCGCTGGTCAGCGCAGCGTTCTCGGTGCCCGCTGGCCGGGCGCGCACCCGGCCGACGATCTTCAGGCAGAACTCGTTGCGCACCGACTCGGCGATCCGGAACATCTCCGGACGGTCGGGATCGCAGACGACCTGCACGAGGCCCTCGCGGTCGCGCAGGTCGATGAAGATCACGCCGCCGTGGTCACGGCGGCGGTGGGCCCATCCCATCAGGGTCACGGTCTGGTCCAGCAGCGCCTCGGTCACGAGGCCGCAGTACGAGCTTCTCATTGCAGGGTCTCCATCGGGTTCACGGCGGCGCGCAACGGGCGCGCGGCGGTTCGTTCGGTCGGCGGGGGCTTCGGCCCCGACGCTGGGCGCCGGCCGGCAGCGCCCAGCCGGATCAGTTTCGGGCGACGGCTCGCGGCGGCGCGCCCGAGGGCGGCGGCACCACCACCCCCATCGAGATGACGTACTTCAGGGCCTGGTCGACGCTCATCGACAGGTGCACCACGTCGTGCCGCGGAAGCATCAGGAAGAAGCCCGACGTCGGGTTGGGCGTGGTGGGCACGTAGACGCTCACGTGCTCCCCATCGAGCCGGTCACCCACCTCCCCGCCGGGTTTGCCGGTGACGAAGGCGATCGTCCAGGCCCCGGGACGCGGGTACTGCACCAGCACGGCCTCGCGGAACGCGTTGCCGTTGCTCGAGAACAGGGTGTCGGACACCTGCTTCACCGAGCTGTAGATCGACTTGACGATGGGGATGCGATGCATCATGCGATGCCACTGGCGGATCCACCACTGCCCCATGAAGTTCGCCGCGAGCAGGCCGGTGGCCAGCAGCAGCACGACCATGGCCACCAGCCCGAGCCCCGGGATGCCGCGCAGCGATTCGAGCGGCTGGCGAGCCGATCCCGGCAGCACGGCCTGCGACGCGGTGAGCAGCCACCCGAACAGCCCATCCACGATGCCCAGCATCGCGTGGAGCAGCCAGATCGTGACGACGAGCGGCAACCAGACGAGGAGACCGGCGACGAGGGTCTTCTTCATGCGCGTCTCCTGGCTCGGCGCGGTCGTGCGGGGGCACCCGTGCGAGGGTCAGGGCGATGACGGGGCGGCCGGCGCCGCGGCCGGTGCGGTCGACGCCGCAGGCGCCGGCGCTGCGGTCGCGCCAGCCGTGGCGCCCGAGGCCGCGGGCGCGGACTCGGCCGGCTGGGCGGCCTTGTCGCCTGCCTTCTCGACTGCCGCGTCGCCCGCCTTCTCGCCTGCCTTGCCACCGGCCTTGTCGGTTCCGCGGAAGTCCGTGACGTACCAGCCCGAACCCTTGAGCTGGAAGCCGGCGGCGGTGACCTGCTTGCGCAGCGTAGGCTGGCCGCAGGCCGGGCAATCGGTCAGCGGCGCATCCGAGATCTTCTGGAGCACGTCCTGCGCGTGCCCGCACGAGTCGCACTTGTACGCGTAGATCGGCATGGGAGAGCCCTTCGGGACAATCGAGAAAAAACCTTGCATTCTAGGTGGCGCGGACCGACATCAGCCCACGTAGAGCAACAGCACCGCGGTCGCCACCACACCGACCACGAAGCCGACGGCGATCCAGCCCGCCCTCTGCACCAGCCGGCGCGCGCGGCGTTGCTCGGCCAGCATCTGCTCGAGCGTCTCCGCCAGGCGATCGGGGCGCGGCTGCAGCGCCGCGTGGACCAGCCTCGGCAGCTCGGGCAACATGCGGCTGTAGCGTGGCGCCTCGCGGCGCAGTTCCTCGAGCAGCCCGCGCCATCCGACCTGCTCGTTCATCCAGCGTTCCAGGAAGGGCTTGGCCGTGGTCCAGAGGTCGAGGTCGGGATCGAGTTCGCGCCCCAGGCCCTCGACGTTGAGCAGCGTCTTCTGCAGGAGGACGAGCTGTGGCTGGATCTCCACGTTGAAGCGTCGCGAGGTCTGGAACAGGCGCATGAGCACCTGCCCGAGCGAGATGTCCTTGAGCGGGCGGTCGAAGTGCGGCTCGCACACGGCGCGGATCGCGCCCTCGAGCGACTCGATCCGAGTGCCCGCAGGCACCCAGCCGGACTCGAGGTGCAACTCGGCTACCCGCTTGTAGTCGCGCCGGAAGAACGCGATGAAGTTCTGCGCGAGGTAGTCCTTGTCGACCTGTGTCAGCGTCCCGATGATCCCGAAGTCCAGCGCGATGTAGCGGCCGAAGGTGGCCGGGTCCGTGCTCACCTGGATGTTGCCCGGGTGCATGTCGGCGTGGAAGAACCCGTCGCGGAACACCTGGGTGAAGAAGATCGTCACCCCGTCGCGCGCCAGGCGCTTCAGGTCGACACCTGCGTCGCGCAGGCGCTGCACCTGCCCGATCGGCACGCCGTGCATGCGCTGCATGACGATGACGGTCGAGGTGCACAAGTCCCAGATCATCTCCGGGATGAGCACCAGGTCGAGTCCCTGCATGTTGCGGCGCAGCTGCGCCGCATTGCCCGCCTCGCGCACCAGGTCGAGCTCGTCATGCAGGTAGGCATCGAACTCGGCGACCACCTCGCGCGGCCGCAGGCGCTTGCCGTCGGCCGAGAGGCGCTCGATCCAGCGCGCCAGCGTGCGCAGCAGCGACAGGTCGCCCTCGATGACCGGCAGCATGCCGGGCCGAAGCACCTTGACGGCGACCTCGCGGCCGCCGGGCAGGGTCCCGAAGTGCACCTGGGCGATCGAGGCGCTGGCCACTGGCGTGTCATCGAAGGTCTCGAAGACCTCGTCGATGCGTCGACCGAAGGCCTGCTCCACCAGCCGGCGGGCGATGGCGGCGGGGAACGGCGGGACCCGGTCCTGTAGCCGGGCCAGCTCGTCGGCGATGTCGACCGGCAGCAGGTCACGGCGCGTGGACAGGACCTGGCCGAACTTGACGAAGATCGGCCCCAGGCGCTCCAGGGCGATACGAAGCCTTTCCCCACGCGGGCGGTCGAGCCGACGGCCGACCGTGACGACGCGCACGAGGGCGCGGATCCAGGGCTGGCGAAAGCCCGAGAGCGCCAGCTCGTCCAGGCCGTAGCGGAGAACCGTGATGCAGATGTAGACGAGGCGCGCGAAGTGCCTCATCGGGGCGTCGGCCCCTGCGCCGCACCACCTGCGCCGGCCTCGGGCCCGCGGTCGCCGGCCCCGGCGCCCGGCTTCGGGCCCAGGCGCGCGGCCAACTCGGCCGCCGCGGTGGCAAACCGGGCCAGTGCCGGCTTGATTGCGCGTCCCACCCGGGCGAGCTCGTGGGCGACCGGCGGGCCGATCAGCCGGCCGATGTCATCCTCCAGATCCCAGCGAAGATGCTCCAGGAGCCAGCTGACCTCGGCCGCGAAGGCGGCATCGCCCTCGATGCGGACCGACGGCTTGCCGCCGGCGATGGCCTGCAGGCCAGCCGCGAGGGGATTGGAGGCATCGACGGCCACGACCAGGTCCGCGCTGCCCTCGGCAGCCTCGACCCACTCGAACAGGCCGGCCGGCGTGACGCGCACCGACAGGTCGAAAAAGCCCTGCGCGGCGCGGGCGAGGGGGCCCGGCAGGTCGGTCAGGCGAAGGTCCAGACGCCGCCCGGCCATCGGCTTGAGCCGCACCACCGCGGCTGGCTCGGCGGCCAGCACGTGATTGACCAGCAGGATCACCCTGGGGATGACGGCCGACCGGACGAACGAGGGGAGGCTGTCGAGCATCGGCCGATTCTAGGCATTCCACCACGGCAACCGCGGCCCGCGTCGGCACCCTGGGTGGCCTGGCCAACCGAAAATCGGAGCCTTAACGAGAGCGAAGCGTGTTGCCACCTGCCCATCCGGCGTCAGCGCCACCGCGCCGGCGCCAGCGACCCGGGACGGGGGCGCGCGACGCGGCCGCCGGCGCGCGGCCAAGTCCTTCGACCGTCACGATGCGCGAAAAGCCACTGGTTTCCACCCGCACGTTCTACAGCGCCCCGCAGTCGGTGACGTCGCTGGTCGCCGCGTTCCTCGAACCGACGATCACGGTCGTTCTATTCCTGGTGATCAACGCCGCCCACGGCGAGCCCGTGACGCGGGCCGCGCTGGTGCTGTGCCTGCTCGCGTTCGCGCTGACCTTCCCCGGACGCAACCGCTTTCGCGAGGGCTACCTGAGCGCAGCCACGGACATCGTGGTGTCGTGGGTGCTGTTGCTGGCGATCCTGCTGCTGTGCGGCTACGCGACCCGAAGCCTCGGCTTCTTCAATCGGGACGCGCTGATGACCTGGGCCGCCATCACGCCGGTCGCCCAGTGGGTGGCCACGGCGATCGGCCGCGAGATGCTGGCGCGGCACGATCGTCGGCCGGAGAACCGACGCTCGGCCGCCGTCGTGGGCGCGGGCCCGCTGGGTGTGCGCGTCGCGCGATCGCTCGCCGGCGAAATGGACTCTGGCGTCGACTTCATCGGCTATTTCGACGACCGTGACCCGAGCCGGCTGCACCGCGATGCCGTCGACCGGCGCCTCGGCGGTCTTGCGGACGTCGGCCGGATCGTCAGCGAACGCGGCATCCGCGAGGTCTACATCACCCTGCCGCTGGGCTCGCAGCCGCGGATCATCGAACTGCTCGAGCAGCTGCAGGGCACGACCGCGTCGTTGTTCTACGTCCCCGACGTGTTCGGCATCAGCATCATCCAGGGCCGCCTGCAGGACGTGAACGGGGTGCCGGTCGTGGGGATGCTCGAGACGCCGTTCACGGGCACGAACGAGCTGGCCAAGCGGATCAGCGACGTCGTGTTCGCCAGCATCATCCTGGTGCTGATCTCCCCGGTGCTGCTCGCCGTCGCGATCGGCGTGAAGCTCAGCTCGCCGGGGCCGATCATCTTCAGGCAGAAGCGCAACGGGCTCGACGGCCAGGAGATCGAGGTCTACAAGTTCCGCTCGATGCGCGCGATGGACAACGGCCCGGTGGTCAAGCAGGCCACCCGAGGCGATCCGCGCATCACACCGTTCGGCGCCTTCATCCGCAGGACCTCGCTCGATGAGCTGCCCCAGTTCATCAACGTGCTGCAGGGGCGCATGAGCATCGTCGGGCCACGACCGCACGCCGTCGCGCACAACGAGGCCTACCGGCAGATGATCAAGGCGTACATGGTGCGTCACAAGGTCAAGCCGGGCATCACCGGCTGGGCGCAGGTCAATGGCCATCGCGGCGAGACCGACACCATCGAGAAGATGGAGGCGCGGGTCCAGTACGACCTCGAGTACCTGCGCAACTGGTCGATCGCGCTCGACCTGCAGATCATCCTGCGCACGATCCGCCTGATGCTGTTCGACCGCAACGCCTATTGATGCGCACGGTGCGCCCAGGCGCACGTGCCGCCACGACGCCGCCGACAATGCGGGCGTGCCGCCCCGACGCCTGATCGCGCACCTCGACCTCGATGCCTTCTACGCGTCGGTCGAGTTGCTTCGACACCCGTCGCTGCGGGGCGAGCCCGTGGTGATCGGTGGCCGCTCGGCCGCACCGGCCGTCGATCCCGACGGCCAGCCGCGATGGCGCCGCCTGCGGGATTACGCCGGGCGCGGCGTCATCACCACGGCGACCTATCCGGCCCGGGCGCTCGGCCTGCACTCCGGAATGGGGCTGATGAAGGCAGGCGCACTGGCCCCCGACGCGATCCTGTTGCCAGCCGACTTCGACACCTACCGCCGCGTCTCTCGCGAGTTCAAGGCGGCCGTGCTGACCGTGGTGCCGGCCTTCGAGGACCGCGGCATCGACGAGATCTACCTCGACCTCACCGACCACCCCGGCGCACAGGCCGACCAGGGCCGTGCCACCGCCCTGGCACTGAAGGCGGCCGTCCAGGCGTCCACCGGCCTGACCTGCTCGATTGCCGTGGCGCCGAACAAGCTGCTCGCCAAGATCGGCTCGGACCTCGACAAGCCCGATGGCCTGACGCTGCTGTCCGTGGACGACGTGCCGACGCGGATCTGGCCGCTCCCCGCGCGACGCGTCAACGGCATCGGGCCCAAGGCGGCGGCGCGCCTCGAGTCGCTGGGCATCCACACCATCGGGGAGCTCGCCACGGTCGACCCCCTGCGGCTGGTCGAGCACTTCGGCCCGAGCACCGGGCGGTGGATGCACGAGGCGGCCCACGGGCGCGACGACCGGCCGCTGGTGATCCACCGCGAGCCCAAGTCGATCAGCCGCGAGACCACCTTCGCGCACGACCTGCACGCGGTCCGGGACCGCGATGCGCTCGGCGGCATCCTCACGCGCCTGTGCGAGCAGCTCGAGGCCGATCTCGCCCGCAAGCGGGTGCGGGCCCGCACGATCGGGATCAAGGTCCGCTACGCCGATTTCCGCATCGTCACGCGCGACCTTTCGCTCGAGGTGCCGGTGGGCGACGCAGCGCGCATCAGGCTGGCGGCCGGCCGGTGCCTGCGGCGCGTGGACCTCGGCCCGCGGCTGCGGCTGCTCGGGGTGCGCGCCAGCGCCCTTGCCCCCGTCGACGGGGCCGGGGCCACGCTTGTTGGCCAGGGGGTCGAGGGGCCCGGCGCCGCAGCCCCGCCGGACGACGGGCGCCAACCCGAGTTGCCGCTGTTCGAAGGCTGACCCGCCCGGCGGACGCGACCGCCGTCACCGGGTAAGGCCGCTCGACGGCAGTCGCGCGACGGCCCTACCATCCGGCCCGCCCCAAGCCGTACACCCCCTCCATGCCTGTCATCACCAACATCGAGGACCTGCGCGTCCTCGCGCAGCGCCGCGTGCCGCGGATGTTCTACGACTACGCCGACAGCGGGTCGTGGACCGAGAGCACCTACCGAGCCAACGAGAGCGACTTCAAGGACATCCGGCTGCGGCAGCGCGTCGCGGTCAACATGGAGAACCGCAGCACCGCCACACGGATGGTCGGCGTCGACGTGAAGATGCCGGTGGCCATTGCTCCCACCGGGCTGACCGGCATGCAGCACGCCGACGGCGAGATCCTCGCCGCCAAGGCGGCCGAGAAGTTCGGCATCCCGTTCACGCTGTCCACGATGAGCATCTGCTCGATCGAGGACGTGGCCGCGAACACGAAGGCGCCGTTCTGGTTCCAGCTCTACGTGATGAAGGACCGCGACTTCATCGAACGCCTGATCGACCGCGCCAAGGCCGCGAAGTGCGGCGCGCTGGTGCTGACGCTGGACCTGCAGATCCTCGGCCAGCGCCACAAGGACCTCAAGAACGGCCTGTCCGCGCCGCCCAAGCTGACCGTCGCCAACCTGCTGAACATGGCGACCAAGCCGCGCTGGTGCCTGGGCATGCTGGGCACCTCGCGCCGGCAGTTCGGCAACATCGTGGGCCACGTCAAGGGTGTCGCCGACATGGGCAGCCTGTCGTCGTGGACCGCACAGCAGTTCGACCCGGCGCTCAACTGGGGCGACGTGGAGTGGATCAAGAAGCGCTGGGGCGGCCGGCTGATCCTCAAGGGCATCCAGGACGTCGAGGACGCACGCCTTGCCGTGGATTCAGGCGCCGACGCGCTGATCGTGAGCAACCACGGCGGCCGGCAGCTCGACGGAGCCGTCAGCAGCATCCGCGCGCTGCCCGAGATCGTGGCCGAGGTGGGCTCGAAGATCGAGGTCCACATGGACGGCGGCATCCGCAGCGGCCAGGACGTGCTCAAGGCCTGGGCGCTCGGCGCACGCGGGACCTACATCGGCCGTGCGTTCCTGTACGGCCTCGGGGCGATGGGCGAGGCTGGCGTGACCAGGGCGCTAGAGATCATCCACAAGGAACTCGACCTGACGATGGCCTTCTGCGGCCACACCAAGATCGGGACCGTCGACCGGTCGATCCTGGTGCCGGGCACCTACTGAGAGATCAGCGGGCAGGTCCGGCCGGGCTTGCATGCCCGGCTGCTTCGCCAGGCGCCATCGAGGCCGCTGGTGCTCCTGCTACCGCCCTCCACGGCCGGGCCTTGCATGCCCGGCCGCTTCGCCAGGCGCCATCGAGGCCGCTGGTGCTCCTGCTGCCGCCCTCCACGGCCGGGCCTTGCATGCCCGGCCGCTTCGCCAGGCGCAAGAGAGTGCGCAGGCACTCTCTTGCGTCCGGGCTCAGCCCTCTTCCTGGAAGGCTTCTTCGCGTTTGCTGCGGATGGCCGGCAGCATCACGATCACGATCAGCGCCACCGAAGCCGCCAGCAGCGCGGCCGACAGCGGGCGCGTCACGAAGGCGCTCCAGTCACCCCGGCTGAGCAGTAGCGCGCGGCGCAGGTTCTCTTCCATCATCGGCCCGAGGATGAAGCCGAGCAGCAGCGGCGCCGGCTCGCACTTGAGCTTGTAGAAGACGTAGCCAATCACCCCGAACATCGCGCCCATGAACACGTCGAAGTTGTTGTTGTTCAGCGTGTAAAGGCCGATGCAGCAGAAGCTGAGGATCGCCGGGAACAGGAACCGGTACGGCACGGTCAGCAGCTTGATCCAGATGCCGATCAACGGGAGGTTCAGGATGATCAGCATCAGGTTGCCGACCCACATCGACGCGATCAGGCCCCAGAACAGCTCGGGGTTGCTGGTCATCACCTGGGGACCGGGCTGGATGCCCTTGATGGTCATGGCACCCACCATCAGGGCCATCACCGCATTGGGCGGGATGCCCAGGGTCAGCATCGGGATGAAGCTGGTCTGCGCCCCGGCGTTGTTCGCGCTCTCCGGTCCGGCGACGCCACGGATGTCACCCTTGCCGAAGCGCCCGGAGGGCCCCGCGAGCTTCTTCTCGAGCGTGTAGGCGGCGAACGACGACAGCAGCGCACCGCCGCCGGGCAGCACCCCGAGGATCGAGCCGAGGGCCGTGCCGCGCAGCACGGCCGGCGCGGCCATGCGGAAGTCCTCCTTGGTCGGCCACAGTCCCTTGACGTCCTTGGTGAAGACCTCGCGCTGGCTCGCCGGCTGGCCGAGGTTGGCAATGATCTCGCCGAAGCCGAACACCCCCATCGCGATCGCGACGAAGCTGATGCCGTCGGTGAGCTCCGGGATGTCGAAGCTGTATCGAGGCACGCCCGAGATCACGTCGGTGTTGATCTGGCCGAGCAGCAGGCCGAGGATGATCATCGCGATCGCCTTGACCAGCGATCCCGAGGCCAGCACGACCGCGCCGATCAGGCCCAGCACCATGAGGCTGAAGTACTCGGCCGGCCCGAACTTGAAGGCCAGTTCGGTCAGCGGCGGCGCGAAGCCAGCCACGATCATCGTGCCGATGGTGCCGGCGAAGAACGAGCCGAGACCGGCCGCCGCGAGGGCCTTGCCGGCGCGACCCTGGCGCGCCATCTGGTAGCCGTCGATCGCCGTCACGACCGAGCTCGACTCGCCGGGCACGTTGATCAGGATCGCGGTGGTCGAGCCGCCGTACTGCGCGCCGTAGTAGATGCCGGCCAGCATGATCAGCGCCGGCGTGGCATCCAGGGCGTAGATCGACGGCAACAGCATCGCGATCGTGGCCACCGGCCCGAGGCCCGGCAGCACGCCGATCAGGGTGCCCAGCAGCGCGCCGAACAGCGCGTAGAACAGGTTCTCGATCGTGAAGGCGACCGAGAAGCCGAGCGCGAGGTTGGTCAGCAGGTCCATTCGCGCCTCGTCATTTCGACAGGAAGGGGGGCCACAGCGGCAGCGTCAGGCTCAGGCCCACGACGAACACGAGCCACGAGAACAGCGTCAGCGCGACGGCGTTGATCAGGGCCTCGCCCAAGTGGAACTCATCGCCGGCCAGCGCCGAGAACACGATCAGGATCGGCAGCGTGAGGATCAGGCCGAGCCGCGGCAGCAGCAGCCCGAAGAGCACGACCGCGCCGACGATCATCAGCAGCGGCTTCCAGGCAATCGACCCGATCGGCTCGCCGTCCGACGTCTCGATCGCCAGGGCCTTGAACGCGACGAGGGCGCCCAGCGCCGCCAGGATGAGGCCCAGCCCGAACGGGAAGTAGCCCGGCCCAGGACGGGCCGAGCTGCCGAAGTTGTATTCCGTCGCGCCCCAGGCAAAGCCGATGCCCACGACGATGAACATCAGCCCGGACCAGAAGTCACGCTGGCTCTTGATCTTCACAGGCTCCTCCGCCTCGGACAGCAAAGCGGCGGATTCTAGGGACAGGCTCACCGCTCCCCCGCCCGCGTTTACACCGAAGGGGCGAGCCCGTGCAACGGGCACTGATCACGATGCCGCAGACAGCGTGTGCGCCGATCAGGCGTCGAGCCCGGGGGTGCTGCGCAGCACTTCATCCAGCGTGGTCACGCCCTCGGCCACCTTCATCACCCCGGCCAGCCGCAGCGGCCGCATCCCGTCCTGAACGGCCTGCTGGCGCAGGCGGCCGGCGTCGGGTTCAGGGTGGATGCAGGCCTTCGCGGGATCCGTGACGGTGAGCAGTTCGTACAGGCCGCAGCGGCCGCGATAGCCGGTCATGCGGCAGTCGAGACAGCCGACCGGACGATAGGCGCGCACGGTGCCGTTGAGCCGCCATGGCCGGACCGCATCCTCGAGTGACTCGCGCGTGACGGACTCGTCCGGGGCCTTGCAAGCAGGGCACAGCGTGCGAACCAGTCGTTGCGCGAGCACGCCGATGACGGTCGCCGAGATCAGGTAAGGCGGGACCCCCAGATCGGCCAGGCGCGTCACCGCCGAGGTCGCGTCGTTCGTGTGCAGCGTGCTGAACACCAGGTGGCCGGTGAGCGCCGCCTGGATCGCCATCTCGGCCGTCTCGAGGTCGCGGATCTCGCCGACCATGATGATGTCCGGGTCCTGTCGCATCAACGCGCGCAGGCCCTCGGCGAAGTTGAGGTCGATCGCCGGCTGCACCTGCGTCTGGTTGAAGGCGCCCTCGATCATCTCGATCGGGTCCTCGATGGTGCAGACGTTGACCTCGTCGGTCGCCAGCCGCTTGAGCGTGGAGTAGAGCGTCGTCGTCTTGCCCGAGCCGGTCGGGCCGGTCACGAGGATGATGCCGTGCGCCCTCCCGACCAGGTCCTCCCAACGCTTGCCGTCGTGGCTGCCGAAGCCCAGCGCGTCCAGGCTCTTGACCGTGGTCTCCGGGTCGAAGATCCGCATCACCAGCTTCTCGCCGAAGGCGGTGGGGATCGTCGACAGGCGCATCTCGACCTCCTCGCCGGCCGGGTTGCGCGTCTTGATGCGGCCATCGAGCGGGCGGCGCTTCTCGACCACGTCCATGCGGCCGAGCAGCTTGACGCGCGCGATCATCGCGTTCATCACGCCAGGCGGCACCTGGTAGACGGTGTGCATCACGCCGTCGATGCGGAAGCGGATCACGCTCAGGTCGCGGCGCGGCTCGAGGTGGATGTCGCTCGCGCGCTGGTCGAAGGCGTACTGCCACAACCAGTCGACGACCTGCACGACACCCTGGTCGTTGGCGTCGAGCTGCTTGTTGCTGCGGCCGAGCTCGACCAGCTGCTCGAAGCTCGCCGCCGCGCTCATCTCCCCGGTCTTGATCGCGGCGCGCACGCTCTTGGCGAGCGTGTAGAACTCGGTCGTGAAGCGCGCGATCTCGGGCGGGCTGGCCACGACCAGCTTGACGGCCTTGCGCACGTGCGCGGCGATCTCGGCCACCCAGGCCTGGTCGAAGGGCTCGCAGGTGGCCACCGTCACCTCGGTCAGGCCGACCGAGATCGGCAGCGCCCGGTGGCGCTCGGCATAGCTCACCGACATGATCTCGGTGACCCGGCCGACGTCGACCTTGAGCGGGTCGATCTTCAGGTACGGCAGTTTCGCGCGACCCGCCAGCCACTGCGTCAGGCCCTCGAGGTCGAGCGGCTTGCCCGTTCGGCGGTCGACCAGCCCGGCGGTCGACAGGCGCACCAGCGCCGGTTGGGCGCTGTCGCCCGCGCCGAAGCGCTTGCGGATGCGCGACTCGTCGTCGACGGTGATCACGCGGTCCTGGCGCAGCCAGTCGAGGAGCGTCCGCCAGTCGAGGCGGCCCGCCGGCGTGGCGGTGGCGGCCGCGGAGCCGCTGGCGGAGGCGATCGGGATGTTCATGCGGAACCACTCGAGGTGTCCGGGCGCGGCGTCGTGCCGACCGGCACGGTTCGCAGCCAGGGGATCCAGCGCCGGGCAGGAAGGCCGAATCGAGTTTCGATGTTTTCGGCACGGGTCACAAGCACGTCCCGCGCCGGCCAGGCCGATTCGCGCAACGCGATCACGGTCGTGTTGCCTTCAACGGTCGGCCGCACCGTGCGCACCCGGTCGGCGTCGGGCCCATGCCCGAAGGCGCGGCCGATGCGCGCGACGCTGCGCTCGAACTGGGCGTTGCGCCCGAACAGGTTCACCGACATGACCCCGCCCGGCCGCAGCAAGGCCGCGCACCCGCGGTAGAAGGCCAGGCTGTCGAGCACCGGGCCGGCGGCCTCGTGGTCGTACAGGTCGACGCACAGCACGTCGACGGTGCCCGCGCGCGTCGGATCGGCCACCACCTCGCCCGCGTCGGCGTTGAGCACCGTCAGCCGCGGGCCGTCACCCGGCAGGTGAAACCACATCCGGCAGGCCTCGATGACCGTCGGATTCAACTCCACCGCCGTGACGGTCATGCGCAGCGGGCCGTGGCAGAAGCGCGTGATCGCACCGGCGCCGAGCCCGAGCTGCATCGCATGCCCGCGCGCGACCTCGTCGGCGGGCCGCCCCAGCATCCACGCCATCATGCGGCGCACGTACTCGAGCTCGAGACGGTCCGGGTCGGCCATGCGCATGGCGCCCTGCACCCAGATCGAGTCCAGGTGCAGGTAGCGCACACCCCGATGCTCGGAGAGCGTCGCCGGCGCGAGCGTCGGCGGTCCTGATGCAGGCATTCGTCGGCCACCCTCGCGGTCGTGGCTGGCGCGGCCTGGCGCAGGCGACGGCCGGGAGCGGCTCATGCCACCCCGCTGGCGGCAAACACCGCTCGCCAGGCCTCCAGCTTGCGCTCGAAGCTCCAGGAAGCGTTCGCCGGGCTCGTCGAGGGCAGGCGATGCACCGCCAACCCCAGCCCCCGGGTGTGGGCCATGGCCCGAGCCGACTCGCCGCCGTTGTGTGCGATCGCCACCAGGCCTGGCGCCACTCGGCGCAGGCGGGCCAGGTCGTTCAACTCGGCGGCCTCGATCGCGCTGTCGAGACTGCCCTCACGCCGACAGCTGGCGTACACGTCCCACACGCCGACCCGCCGCGAGCGCAGCTCGGCGAGACGATCGACATACGGCATCGCGACCAGGTCGAGGCCCCACACGGCGCCGAGGATCGGCCAGAAGTGGTTGCGCGGGTGGCCGTAGTACTGCGCCGCCTGCAACGAGGCCACGCCCGGGAAACTGCCCAGCACGACCAGTCGCGCGTCGCGACCGATCACCGGAGGCAGCCCGCGCAGGCGCGTCGTGTTCATGACGACGCCGGCGCAACCGCCGCGAGCCGCGGCAGGGCCGCCCTGGCATTGGAGACGCTGGCCTGCCGGACGGACTCCAGCCCGAGCCCGCGCAGGTCGGCGAGCACCGCGGCGATGCGCGGCAGCTCCGCTGGTTCGTTGCGGCCCTGGGGGCCGTCCCCGCGGTCGGACACCGTTCGGTAGATCCATTGGGGCGGGATGTCCGGGGCGTCCGTCTCGAGCACCAGGGCCTCGAGCGGAAGGCTGCGCGCC
>JALOSQ010000141.1 GCA_025458335.1 Ideonella sp. | reverse complement strand
TCGGCGCCTGGGTCGTCGCGGTGCTGCTGATCGGCGTGGACGGCGGCAACTTCTGGTCGATCATGCAGACCGGGGTCGACGTCTGGCGCGACGTCGGCAACGGCATCGTCAAGAGCATCGTGTTCGGCGTGATCTGCACCGCGGTTGCGCTCTACCAGGGCTACGAGACCGACGCGACGCCCGAGGGTGTCGCGTACGCCACGACGCGTACCGTCGTCATCTCGTCGCTGGCGGTGCTGGGGATGGACTTCATCCTCACCGCGATGATGTTCTCCACCCCCTGAGCGTGCCGAAGCGCGCGCCGCCATCCCCCCAAGAGGAATCACGACATGGGTAAGAAAGGCGTGGAGGCCCTGGTCGGGCTGTTCGTCCTGCTCGGCCTGGCCGGGCTGCTGTTCCTCTCGCTGCAGGCCGCGAACCTCGCCAGCTTCGGCGAGCGGGCCGGCTACACGGTCAGCGCCCGCTTCGAGAACATCGGCGGCCTCAAGCCGCGCGCCCCGGTCCGTAGCGCCGGAGTCGTGGTCGGCCGGGTGAAGAGCATCACGCTCGACCCCAAGACCTTCCAGGGTGTCGTCACGATGGAGATCGACAACCAGTACCAGTTCCCGCGCGACTCCTCGGCCAAGATCCTCACCGCCGGGCTGCTGGGCGACCAGTACATCGGCCTGGAGCCCGGTGGCGACGACCAGAACCTCGCGCCCGGGGAGACGATCCGCCAGACGCAATCGGCGGTCGTGCTCGAGAACCTGATCGGCCAGTTCCTGTTCAACCGCGCCGCCGACGCGGGCGGCGAGAAGAAGTGACGACGGGCACGCCCACCCCGCGCCCTCGGCGCTCCTGGCGTGCCGGGTTGGCGTTCGCGCTGGTCGCCGGCGCGCTGGCCGGTGGCTGCGCCACCGTCAGCCCGCCACCGGCAGGCGACGGCCTCAAGGCCCCGTCCGCGGTGCCGGCCCATCCGGCGGATCCGTGGGAGTCCTGGAACCGCCGGGTGTTCGCCTTCAACGACGCCGTGGATGCGGCGGTGCTGCGGCCGGTCGCCGAGGCCTATGTCGAGGTGGTGCCTTCGCCGGCCAGGCAGGCGGTCGGGAACTTCTTCGCCAATTTCGGCGATGCCTGGTCGGTCGTGAACCACCTGCTGCAGGGCAAGTGGGAAGGCGCGCTGACCAGCCTGGTGCGCGTGACCACGAACTCGGTGTTCGGGCTCGGGGGCCTGATCGACATCGCGACCGAGGCCGGCATCGACCGCGAGACCGAGGACCTCGGCCAGACCCTGGGTGCCTGGGGGGTCGGATCCGGGCCGTACGTGGTGCTGCCGCTGTTCGGGCCGTCGACGCTGCGCGATACGGTCACCTGGGTGCCGGACCGCTACGTGTCGCCGGGCCTGCTCGTCGACGGCGATGCCGCGAGGGTGGCGCTGACCGCGACCAATGTCATCGACACGCGTGCCGGCCTGCTGCAGGCCACGCGCATGCTCGACAGCATCGCGCTCGACCGCTACAGCTTCGTGCGCGATGCCCACCTGCAACGGCGCCTCAACCAGGTCTACGACGGCAACCCGCCCGAGCCACCGGAACCGCCGGACGAGACCGAGGGTCAGAATGGAGAGCCGGCCGACAGGTCGGCTCCCGGCCAACCGGCGCCTGCCCCGGCGCGTTAGGGATGTGGTCGCGTGGCCCCTCGCGGGGACCGCCCGGCCGTGAAAGGACGACATGCCCACTGCTGCTTCGACCCGATTTGGAACCCGCCACCCTGGCCCGCGGCGGCTTGCGCTGCAGGCCTTCGCCGCCCTTGGCCTGGCGGTCTCCTTCGCGGCTTCCGCGACGGCGACCAGCAGCCCCGAGGACCTCATCCGGAAGGTCTCGACCGAGGTCCTCGACGCCGTCAAGGCCGACAAGGCCATCCAGGCCGGCGACGTGAGTCGCGTGCTGACCCTGGTCGACGAGAAGGTCATGCCGCACGTGAACTTCCAGCGCATGACCGCGTCGGCGGTGGGCCGCTTCTGGCGCCAGGCGACACCCGAGCAGCGGCAGCGCCTGCAGGACGAGTTCAAGACCCTGCTGGTCCGCACGTACTCGGGCGCCCTCGCCCAGGTCAAGGACCAGACCGTGGAGCTGCGCCCGGTGCGCGCGAACCCCGGCGACACCGAGGTGATGGTGCGCACCCAGATCCGCGGTCGCGGCGACCCGATCCAGCTCGACTACCGCCTCGAGAAGACCGGGGACGCCTGGAAGATCTACGACGTCAACGTGCTCGGCGTGTGGCTGGTGCAGAGCTACCAGCCGCAGTTCGCCCAGGAGATCAATGCCGGCGGCATCGACGGCCTGATCGCCAAGCTGGCCGAGCGCAACAAGGCGGCGCGCAGCTGAGCGCGCCGGCCTGCGGCCCGATGCCCATTGCCCCACGAGCCTTCCCGCGGCGCGCATGCTGATCCTGCCGGCCACCCTCACGGCGCGCGAGGCCACCGATGCGCTGCGCATGCTCAGCGAGGCGCTCGACCGCAATGGCGCGCAGACGGTGCAGGTCGACTGTTCGCCGCTGGTGCAGCTCGACTCGTCGGCGCTGGCCGTGCTGATGGAGTGCCGGCGGCGCGCCGAGGCCCAGGGCAAGTCGTTCGAGCTGCGCGGCGCGCCCCCCAAGCTGGCGGCGCTGGCCAAGCTCTACGGGGTCGACGGGCTGCTCCTCGGGCCGCCGTTGCCCTCCGACGGCTGAGCGCTCCCGCGACGGGATCGGCGCGCCAGGGAACGCCGGGGCGTTCGGCCCGGTGCAGCGCTGCACTCAGCCCTTGACGTAGCGCCTGGCCTGCAGGTTGCGCTTGATGTGCTGCAGGACCGGGCGCAGGCGCGTGCCCAGCCGCAGCGCGACGCCCGTGGTCAGGATGTCGACGACCACCAGGTGCAGCAGGCGCGAGACCATCGGGCTGTAGCGCTCGTGGTCCTCCGGGTGGTCGACGGCCACCAGCGTGCAGTTCGCGCCGCCGGCCAGCGCGAGCCGGGCCAGCGGCGAGCCACTGCTCGTGACCACGACCAGCGAGGCCCCCTGGCCCCTGGCGATCTCCGCGGCGTCGATCAGGTCGGCGCTGCGCCCGGAGTTGCTGAAGATCACCGCACAGTCGCCCGGGCCGAGCATGGTGGCGCTCATCACCTGCACGTGCGCGTCGTTGCAGGCCACGGCGTGCACGCCGAGCCGGAAGAACTTGTGCTGCGCATCCATGGCCACGATGCCGGAGTTGCCGACGCCATAGAACTCGATGCGCCGCCCGGCACGGCCCGCCTCGGCGAGCGCGGCGATCGCGCGTTCGAACGCATGGTCGCCGGCCGCGTTGCGGTACTTCAGCATCGAGCTGACCGCGTTGTCGATCACCTTGACCACGATATCGGCCGCCTTGTCGTCCTCGTCGACCGCGCGGTGCACGAAGGGAACGCCCTCGTTGACCGTGCCGGCAAGCTTTCGCTTGAAGTCCGCCAGGCCGTCGTATCCGACGCTGCGGCAGAAGCGCACCACGGTGGGCTTGCTGACCCGCGATCGCACGGCCAGCTCGGCAACGGGCAGGGTCGCAAAGGCACGCGGGTCCGCCAGCACCAGCTCGGCCACCCGCTGCTCGGCCGGCGGCAAGGCGCTCAGGGAGGCCCGGATGCGGTCGAGCATGCGCGACCTCAGGTGGACCGGCCGGCCTGTGTCCAGCTACCCCGCAGGGCGAAGTCGCAGCTCGGGCGCGCGGACGACCGGGTCCGGGGGCGGTCGAAGCGGCCGGCGCTCACTACTGCTCCTCGTCCCAGACGTGGCCGTCGCGCGCGACCATGGCGCTCGACGCCGGTGGCCCCCAGCTGCCGGCGGCGTATGCGCGCGGGCCGTTCGGGTCGTCGGCCCAGCCCTTGAGGATCGGCTCCACCCAGCGCCACGCCTGCTCCTGCTCGTCGCTGCGCACGAACAGGTTCAGGCGGCCGGCGATGGCATCGAGCAGCAGCTTCTCGTAGGCGCCCACGCGCTCGGTGTCGAAGGCCTTGTCGAAGTCCAGGTCCAGCTTGACCGGTGTCAGCGACTCGTTGCTGCCCGCGCCCTTGGCTGCCATCAGGTGCAGCTCCAGCCCGTCCTCGGGCTGCAGCTTGATGACGAGCTTGTTGGGCTGGTTCGCGCCCGGGAAGATCGGGTGCGGCACCTCGCGGAAGTTCACGACGATCTGCGCATCGCGCGCCGCCAGGCGCTTGCCGGTACGCAGGTAGAACGGCACGCCGGCCCAACGCCAGTTCTGCACTTCGGTGCGCAGTGCGACGAAGGTCTCGGTGCGGCTGCCCGCCGGCACCTTGGCTTCGTCGAGGTAGCCGGGCGCGGGCGTGCCGTCGACCGTGCCGGCCTTGTACTGGCCGCGGACCACGTCGCGCGCCACCGACTCCGCGGTGAATGGCCGCAGGGACTTGAGCACCTTGAGCTTCTCGTCGCGGATCGCATCGGCGTCGCTGGTCGACGGCGGCTCCATCGCGATCATCGTCAGCAGCTGCAGCGCGTGGTTCTGCACCATGTCGCGCAGCGCCCCGGTCCGGTCGTAGAAGTCGCCGCGCGTGCCCACGCCGATCGACTCCGCGATCGTGATCTGGATGTTGGCAATGCTCTCGCGACGCCAGATCGGCTCGAACAGCGCGTTGCCGAAGCGCAGCGCCATCAGGTTCTGCACCGCCGGCTTGCCGAGGTAGTGGTCGATGCGCAGCGCCTGATCCTCGCTGAACGACGCGCGCACCACGCGGTTGATCTCCTGGGCGCTGGCCAGGTCGTGGCCGAGCGGCTTCTCGAGCACCACGCGCACCCGAGGCCCGTTCAGGCCGACCGCGCCGAGCTGGGCGCAGATCTGCGGGAACAGGTGCGGGCTGGTCGCCAGGAACATCACCGCGGTGTCGGCCGGCCCGCTGGCGCGGCCGTCCTCGCCGCTGGGCTGCTCGATCCAGCGCCGCAGGCCGGCGTAGTGTTCCGGCTGCGCGAGGTCCATGCGCCGGTAGAACAGCATCCGCGCGAACTGCGAGAACTCCTCGTCGGTCGGCCGCTTGGCGCTCTCGACGTTCGCGAAGCGCTCGCGGATGAAGTCGCGGTACTGGTCGTGGGTCCGTTCGTCGCGGGCCACCGCGAGGATGCGCCCGTGCTCGGGCAGCTTGCCGTGCCGGAACGCCTGGAACAGGGCCGGCATCAGCTTGCGCCAGGTGAGGTCGCCGGTGCCGCCGAACAGGACGAGGTCGAAGGACATGCGTATCGGCTGGCGCGGATGTCGCCGGCGCCAGCCCCTCCGGATGTAATTTTGTTACACGTTCATGATGCCGTGGTTTCGCTGGAGGGTCAACGCAGGCCCGGCCCCGGCCCGGCACGCCGCGGTGGGTGCCCCGCGCAATCCCCTAGGGATGCCTGCAGGATTCTTTGTGACAGTTTCATGACGACCCGGCCCCCTTCGCCGGGCGCTCTGGAGGAGGCTTCGATGTCACGTTTGCTGCGACGCACCGGGGTGCGCGCGTTCATCGCGGCCGCCGGGCTGGCCGCGGCGGCCCTGCCCGCGGCGGCCCAGGAAGGCCAGCTCAACATCATCTGCTCGGTGCAGGCCGAGTGGTGCGGGATGCTCCAGTCGGTGTATTCGCGCACCACCGGCATCAAGGTCAACGTGGTGCAGAAGGGCTCGGGCGAGGCGTTGGCCCAGCTCATCGCCGAACGGGCGAATCCGAAGACCGACATCTGGTTCGGCGGCACCGGCGACCCGCACCTGCAGGCGGCCGAGCAGGGCCTCACGCTGGAGTACAAGAGCCCGTCGCTCCCGCAACTGCATGGCTGGGCGCAGCAGCAGGCCGCGCAGTCGAAGCACCGCACGGTGGGCATCTACTCGGGCCCGCTGGGCTTCGGCTACAACCCGGAGCTGCTCGCCAAGAAGAAGCTGCCAGTGCCGCGCAGCTGGGCCGACCTGCTGAAGCCCGAGTACAAGGGTGAGATCCAGGTCGCCAACCCGGCGTCCAGCGGCACCGCGTACACGATGGTGGCGACGCTGGTGCAACTGATGGGCGAGGACAAGGCCTTCGAGTACATGAAGGCGCTGCACAAGAACATCAGCCAGTACACGCGCAGCGGGACAGGCCCGATCAAGGCGGTGGCGCGCGGCGAGACCAGCGTGTCGATCAGCTTCGTCCACGACGTGTCGATCAGCTTCGTCCACGACGGCCCGGGCGAGAAGATGCAGGGCTTCCCGGTCGAGACCATCACGCCGAGCGAGGGCACCGGCGCGGAGATCGGGTCGATGTCGATCATCAAGGGCTCGCGCAACCTCGAGAACGCCAAGCGGTTCTACGAATGGGCGCTCACGCCCGCGGCCCAGGAGATGGCTGCCGCGGCCAAGCAGTTCCAGCTGCCCTCCAACAAGGCCGCGAAGGTCGACGAGCGCGTGCCGGACTTCAAGAAGATCCGCTTCATCGACTACGACTACGCGAAGTACGGCGCGTCGGCCGAGCGTCGGCGCCTGATCGCCAAGTGGGAGAAGGACGTCAACTCGCTGCCGCGGTGACGTGATCGACGCGGAGCGCCGCAGCCGTCTCGTGCTGCGGGGCTGGGCCGGTCTCGGTCTGGCTGCCTTCGTCGCGCTGCCCTGGTACTTCCAGCAGGACCGCAGCCTCTGGCGAGCGCTGCCAGGCGTGTTCGGCGGCCCCGAGACGGCCGGCGGACTGGTGCAGGCCGCGCAGCATGGCCGCCCCTGGCTGTGGATCGGCCTGGCCGGGCTGCT
>JALOSQ010000008.1 GCA_025458335.1 Ideonella sp. | reverse complement strand
GGCCGATGCCGCGCCGCTCGAGACGTCGACCGTCACTGTGACGGCCACCGACACGCGCGGCCTGTCCGGCAGCACGAGCTTCACGTTCACCGTGAACGCGGGCGCCGCGCCGCCCCCGGTGGACGGCGGCGGCGGTGGCGGTGGCGCGCTGGGCCTCGGATGGCTGTTCGCACTGGGCCTGGCGGCGGGTGCGTTGCGGCGGCCGCGCGCGTCACGGGTCAGGCTGCTCGGCACACGGGACTGAGCACCTGCCGGCGTGTACGGCACCCGGATCCCGCGGGGCGATGAGCACCGGAGCGGTCGGCCGCAGGCTGGCCGCTCCCGACCCGGCCGGGGCTTCGCCGCCGTGCTTCGGGCCGGCGAGAACCGCGCGAGACTGACGCGATGACCCTCACGAGCCGCATTCGCCTCAAGCTGTCGACGCAGCGGCGGGAGATGCTCGCCCTGTACCGGCAGGGCGGGTGGCCCGCCGTCTGGCATCGGGTGCGCCAGCGCACGTCCGGGCGTCGCATCGAGCGGCCGCTCAAGCGTTTCGGCTTCGCGCTGGATCGCCCGGTCGGCCCTGACGTCGACCACGCGCAGATCGACCGTCGGACGATGAATTGGATCCTCGTGCCCTTCGACGTGGGATCGGGCGGGCACATGACGGCCTTGCGCAAGGTCCACGCGCTGGAGAAGGCGGGCTTTCGCATCACGGTGGTCGTCGATGAAGGGCGCTACTTCCGCAGCGCCGACCAGTTTCGGGCGCTGATCCGGGAGCACTACCAGCCTATCGAGGCACGGGTCGTGACGTCGATCGACGACGCACCGCCCGCCTGGATCACCGTGGCGACCGGCTGGCCGACGGCGTACACGGCGCGCAACTTCCGCGCCACGGTTCATCGCTGCTACCTGGTGCAGGACTACGAGCCGTGGTTCTACGCGGTCGGCAGCGAGAGCGCGCTGGCGGAAGCCACCTATCGCATGGGCATGATCGGCGTGACGGCTGGCGACTGGCTGGCGCAGCGGTTGCGCGCCGAGTTCGGGATGGAGACGCATCCGTTCGGCTTCTCGTACGACCGTGCCATCTACTACCCGCCGTCCTCACGGCCCGAGCAGGCCGACACGGTCTTCTTCTACGCGCGCCCGACCACCGAGCGGCGGGCGTTCGAGCTCGGCTTGCTGGTGCTTGGCGAACTGCACCGGCGCAGGCCCACCACCCGAATCGTGCTGGCCGGCGGCGAACTCTCGGGCTTCGACATTCCCTTCCCGCACCGCAGCGAGGGTGTGGTCTCGCCGGCACGCCTCGGGGAGCTGTATCGCGAGGCCGATGCCGCGTTGGTCTTCTCGCTCACCAACGCATCGCTGATCCCGCTGGAGTCGATGGCCTGCGGCACCGTGGTCGTCAGCAATGACGGACCCACCGTCGAATGGCTGCTCGACGAGCACGTCGCCGTGCTGGTCGAGGCCGCGCCCGAGCCGATGGTGCAGGCGCTGCAGCGTGTGCTCGACGATCGCGCGTGGCGCGAACGACTGCGCGACGCGGGTCTTCGGTTCGCCCAGGCCACGGACTGGCAACGCGAGGCCGAGCGCGTCGTGAAGGCGTTCGAGTCGGTGGCTGCGCGTGCCCCGCGACGCACGGCTGCCGAGCCGTGCACCGAGATCGCCTGACCCCGGGGCCGTCGTGAAGCTGGGCGCCAAGGCGCTGCGGGCCGGCGGGTGGAGCTTCGGCGGCCACGTCGCCACGCAGCTGATCCGTTTCGGCAGCAACCTGGTGATGACCCGGCTGCTCGTGCCGGACATGTTCGGCGTGATGGCACTCGCGCTGACCTTCATGTTCGCGCTGTTCATGTTCTCCGACATCGGCCTGCGCCAGATCGCGATCCAGGATCGCAACGGCGACCGAAAGGAGTTCATGGACGTCATCTGGACGGTCCAGATCCTGCGCGGGTTGGTGATCATGGCCTTCGGCCTCGGCCTGGCATCGATGATCTGGGTGTTCGCCGACCACCACCTGGTGCGCGAGGGCTCGGCCTATGCGCATCCGCACCTGCCCTGGGTCGTCGCCCTGCTGTCGCTGAGTGCCGTGGTGACCGGGTTCGAGTCGACGCGCCTGATCCGGTTGAACCGCGAGTTGTCGCTCGGCCGCACGGTGGTGCTGGAGCTGGTCGCACAGATCACGGGTTTCATCGTGATGGTGCTGTGGGCAAGGCACTCCCCGACGGTGTTCGCCCTGGCTGCTGGCGCGATGGTCAATGCCGGCGTGAAGACGGTCCTGTCGCACGTCGCCCTGCCCGGGCACGGCGACTCGATCCGCTGGGATCGGGCGCAGGTCTGGGACATCCTGCGCTTCGGCCGCTGGATCTTCCTCGGCTCGATCCTCGGCTTCCTGGCCAGCGCCGGCGACAAGCTGCTGCTCGGCGGCCTGCTCACCGCCACCGACTTCGGCATCTACTCGATCGCCATCATCATCGTGGCGATGGTGCATGAGGTCGGCACCAAGATCACGTCCACGGTGACCCATGCCGCCCTGAGCGAGGTACACCGGACGAACCCGGCCGACATGCGGCGCGTCTACTACAAGATGCGGTTGCCGATCGACGCGGTGTCGTTCTTCTGCTTTGGCCTGCTGGTCGTGACCGGACCGGCGCTGATCGGCCTGCTCTACGACCCGCGCTATGCGGCCGCCGGGCTTGTGCTGCAGATCCTCGCGGTGTCGTTCGTGGTGATCGGTCCCAACACGTCCGGCAACGTCTACCTGATCACCGGGCAGCCCTGGCTGCAGAGCTTCCTGATCTCGGTTCGGCTGGTCGCGATGCTGGTCAGCGTGCCTGTGCTCACGAGCCTGCATGGACTCGCGGGCGCCGCTTGGGGTGTCGCGATCGGTCACCTTGCCACGCTGCCCCCGATCTTCGTGCTCAAGCATCGGCACGGTCTGCTCGATATCCGTCGGGAGCTGATCGGGCCCGCGGTGGCCCTCATCGGGTTTGCGGCCGGGACATTGGTCATCGCGGTCGCGTGAGGCATCGTTCACGCCGCCAGCGGCCGCGACGGTGCCCGATCCGGCTGTGGCCCTCCCGGTATGCCAAGGTTCGAGCCGTGTCGGCCGGCCACCCGTTCGGATGAAGAAATGAACCCCAGCCATGACCGCTTGTTCCTGGAGTCGGCGCACTGCGCGGACAGCCACGTGTTCTCGCTTGCGGACTTTGACGACTGGTTCACGCGCGGCATCCAGCGCCACCGCTTCCGCATCGAGCAGATCCCCTTTGCGGCGCTGGACAAGTGGCACTTCAGCGAGTCGCGAGGGCTCGGCCACGACAGCGGGAAGTTCTTCACCATCGAGGGCATCTCGGTGGAGACGAACTACGGCAGCGTGCCGCGCTGGTCGCAGCCGATCATCAACCAGCCCGAGGTCGGGTTCCTGGGCTTCATCGTCAAGCGCATCCGCGGCATCCCGCACTTCCTGATGCAGGCGAAGATGGAGCCGGGCAACATCAACATGATCCAGCTGGCGCCAACGCTCCAGGCCACGCGCAGCAACTACACGCGGGTGCACCAGGGCAAGTCCCCGCCTTTCCTCGAGTACTTCCGCGACACGGCCCGCCGGCGCGTGCTGGTCGACGTGCTGCAGTCGGAGCAGGGTGGGCGATTCCTGCGCAAGCGCAACCGCAACATCGTCATCGAGGTCGGCCCCGATGAGTTGACCGATGTCGGCGAGGACTACATCTGGCTGACCCTCGGACAAATCCAGCGCCTGCTGCGGCGGGACAACACGATCAACATGGACGCCCGCACCGTCCTGGCCTGCATCTCGTTCCATCGCCAGGGCTTCGATGCGGGGGACGACCTGGACGAGTTCCACGGCCAGCGGCACCGGCCGCTGCACGGCATGGGCGAGATCCTGACCTGGTTCACCGAGCAGAAGTGCCGCTACGACCTCGAGGTGCAGCGCATCCCGCTCGCAGCCGTCTCGGAGTGGCGGCGCGACGAGTGCCGCATCTTCCACCCGAGCGGAGACTTCTTCGAGGTCATCGCGGTCAAGGTGGAGGCGGACAACCGCGAGGTGCCCTCGTGGACGCAGCCGATCGTCAGGCCTTGCAAACAGGGCGTGATCGCCCTGATCGCGCGGGAGTTCGATGGGGTGCTGCACTTCCTGATCCAGGCCAAGGTCGAGGCCGGCAACTTCGATGTGGTCGAGATGGCCCCGTCGGTGCAATGCATGACCGGTGACTACCGCCGCCATCCCGGCAACCGGCCGGCGTTCCTCGACTACGTCCTGGAAGCCCCGCCGAGTTCCGTCTACCTGGACGTCCTGCAGTCCGAGGAGGGCGGGCGCTTCTACCGCGAGGAGAACCGCAACATGATCGTCTGGGCCGACGACGCCTTCCCCAGCGACTTGCCCGACAACTACATCTGGGTGTCGTACACGCAGCTCAAGACGCTCATCCGGTTCAACAACATCGTCAACATCCAGGCGCGCTGCCTGCTCGCCTGCGTGCCGCCCGGGCTCGACGGGGCCGGGCGGCTGCAGAGGGTGTGATGGCCGCGCCGCCCGCCCAAGCCGCGACGGCGGCTCCCCTGCGGGTCGGGGTGCTCGGCTGCTCCTCGTTCGCCTTGCGCGCGATGGTGCCCGCGCTGCTGCAGACCCCGGGGCTGCAGCTCGCCGCGATCGCCAGCCGCGATCTGGCGAAGGCCGAGTCGGCAGCCCAGAGCCTTGGCGGCCGTGCCGAGGGCAGCTACGAGGCGCTGGTCGAGGCGGCCGACGTGGATCTGCTCTACGTGCCGCTGCCCACCGGTCTGCACGAGCGCTGGGTGATGGCTGCGCTGCAGGCCGGCAAGCATCTGCTGGTCGAGAAGTCGCTGGCGGTCGACCTGGCGTCGGCGCAGCGGATGCTCGACCTGGCGCATCGGCATGACCTGCTCGTGGCCGAGAACTTCCTGTTCCGCCGGCATTCGCAGCTGGCCTGGGTGCGGCGGACGATCGCCGAGGGCACCATCGGCCGGCCCGTGCTGTTCCGGGCGTGCTTCTCGATCCCCGCGCTGGCGGACGACAACTTCAGGTACGCGGCGGCGCTGGGCGGCGGCGCCTTGCTCGACGTCGGCGCGTACATGGTGAAGTCGGTGTCGGAGTTCGTCGGTCCGCGGGCCGAGTTGCAGGCGGCGGTCATCGAGTCCGACGCGCGCCGGGGTGTCGACGTCCGTGGCTCGGCCACGTGGATCGGGTCGGACGGGCTCGTCGCCCAGGCGGCATGGGCCTTCGATACGCACTACCAGTGCACCTGGGAGTTCCTCGGCACGACCGGGCGCCTGGTGTGCGAGCGGGCGCTGACGCCGCCGCCGGGGTTCGAGCCGCCGGTGCGCCTCGAGATCGGGACCGATCGGCGCGAGCTGCGGCTGGCCGCCGACAACCACTACGTGTCGCAGTGGCTCGCGATCGCCGCCTCGGCCCGCGATAGCGGGCTGCGAGCCGCTGCGCGTGCCGAATGCCTCGAGCAGGCCCGCGGCCTGCAGGCCGTGGCCGACGCGGCACGCCGTGTCTTCGTCAACTCCTGAGAACCCTCACCGCCATGATTCACGTCACGCAGCCATCGCTCGCACCGCTCGACGAGTTCCTGCCCTACCTGCGCGAGATCTGGTCGACCGGGGTGATGACCCACAACGGCCCGTTCCTGCAGCGCCTCGAGCGTGAACTCGCGAGTCGCTTCGATGTGCCGGATGTCGTCTGCGTGGCCAACGCCACGGTGGCCATGCAGATCGCGCTCAGGGCGCTCGACGTCACCGACGGCGAGGTGATCACCACGCCCTTCACGTTCGTCGCGACCGCGAACATCATCCGCTGGGAGCGCTGCACCCCCGTGTTCGTCGACATCGAGCCCGGAACCTGGAACCTCGACCCGGCCCAGGTGGAGGCCGCGATCACGCCGCGCACCAAGGCCATTCTGCCGGTCCACGTGTTCAGTGCGCCTTGCGCCGTCGAGGCGATCGACGAGATCGCCCGGCGACGGGGGCTGAAGGTGATCTACGACGCGGCCCACGCGACCGACGTCCGGCGCCAAGGACGCTCACTGATGACGTTCGGCGACGTCTCGTGCCTGAGCTTCCACGCCACGAAGCTGTTCAACACCTGCGAGGGCGGTGCCTGCATCACCCGCGACCCGGAACTCGCGCGACGTTTGCGCCGCATGCGCTTCTTCGGGTTCGACGAAGGCAAGGAGATCGTCGACGACGGCATGAACGGCAAGCTCACCGAGATCGGCGCGGCGCTCGGGCTCGCGAACCTGAAATACATCGACCAAGTCAAGGCCAACCGCCGCCGCAAGTATGAGTTGTATCTTTCCTGCCTGGAGGGCCGGGAGAATATTTGCTTTCATACCTATGATCCGGACGAATACAACTACTCTTACATGCCTGTCATATTCGATTCGGAAACGACGCTGCTGCGTGTTGAGGCATTTCTGAAGGCTCGCGGCGTGACGCCGCGGCGATATTTCTGGCCGGCGTTGCACCTGGTTCGTGCGGTCAACCCGAACGGCCATCGTGGCTCGTTGCCCGTCGCCGAGAAGATCTCGTCGACGGTGCTGTGCCTGCCTCTGTACGACACCCTTGCGGACGATGATGTGAGGCAGGTGGCCGGCTGGGTTCTCGAGGCGGCCGGCCGTCCCGACTGAGTGCGGATGGTGTCGTCGATCCGGCAGGTCCCGCCAAATACACCACGCTTGCGCGAGGAGTATCGGATCTGGTGGCTGATAGCATCGTCCGTTTGGCTTGGCGCCAATTCATCATCGGATGAATGGCCCAGGCATCCCGCCTCAGCGCCCTGAACGTCGATCGCCCGGCTTTCGTATGCACCCGACGGCCATCCTCATCGTCAATTACCGCACCGCGGATCTGGTCGTGCGCTGCCTGGCGTCGATCGCCGCCGACCCGACGGCGCCCGCCGGGTTGCAGGCCATCGTGGTCGACAACGACTCGCGCGATGGCTCCGTCGAGCGCCTGGACGCGCAGGTCCGCGCCCGTGGCTGGGGGAGCTGGGTGTCGGTGCATGCCCTGCCGAAGAATGGCGGGTTCGCGTACGGGAACAACCGTGCACTCGAGCGGGCGCGTGATCGCATGCCGGGCCTGCGCAACGTCGTCCTGCTGAACCCCGACACGGAGGTCCGGCCTGCCGCGCTGGCGACCCTGCTGGCGGCCTTGCACGCCGAGCCGTCGATCGGGATCGTTGGCGCCTCGATCGAGAACGAGCACGGTGCGGTGGAGGTCTCGGCGCATCGCTGGCCATCCCCCTTGGGCGAACTCGAAGGCGCGGCTCGATTCGGGCCACTGAGCCGCTGGCTCGCCGAGCATGCGGTCTCGCCGCCCCCACGGCAGGAGCCGCACGACTGCGAGTGGGTGTCGGGCGCCTGCATGGCCGTCAAGACCGACGTCTTCGATCGCATCGGTCCGATGGACGAGGGGTACTTCCTGTACTTCGAGGAGGTCGACTTCTGCCGCCGGGCGGTGCTGGCCGGCTGGCGCTGCCGGTTCGAGCCGCGGGCGCGCATCGTGCACCTGGAGGGCGCCGCGACGGGGATCCGGACCCAGCGCGTTCGCCGACCCGGCTATTGGTATGACTCGCGACGCCGATTCCTGGTCAAGGCCCACGGGGTCGGCGGCCTCGCGATGGCCGACCTGGCCTGGGCCCTGGGGCGAGCCAGCCTCGTGGTCCGGCGCGCGCTGGGCCTGGGTGGTCGGGCGGGCCGCACCGACGAGCCGCGCCGCTGGGCGCTCGACCTGCTGGGTGGCGACCTTCGGGCCGCCCTGCGGCGAGACTTGATGGGCGCGCGCCGCGCGGTCACGCGATGAGCGCCGATCGGACGGCACCTTCCGCCGGCGTGGTGGTCATCGGGCGCAACGAGGGCCAGCGTCTCGTCGAGTGCCTGCGGTCACTCCAGGGGCTCGGTGTGCCGGTCCTTTACGTCGACTCGGGTTCGCGTGACGGCAGTCCCGAGCGCGCCCGCGAGTACTGCGACGACGTGCTGGCGCTCGACCCGGCACGTCCGTTCTCGGCGGCGCGTGCCCGCAACGAGGGTTTCGAGGCGATCCGGCATCGCTGGCCCGGTCTCGAGTTCGTCCAGTTCCTGGATGGAGACTGCACGCTGCTGCCCGGCTGGCTGGCGGCGGCCGAGGCGGCGATGCGCGATGACGCGAGGCGGGCGGTGGTGATCGGCCCGCTGCAGGAACGCCGCCCTGAGGCCTCCGTCTACAACCGGCTCTGTGCGCTCGAGTGGCGTTCGGCCCCGGGCGACCTGACCAACCACGGCGCCCTTGGCGGCATCATGCTCGTGCGCGCCGTGGTGTTCGAGTCGCTGAAGGGCTTCAATGCCCACGTGATCGCTGGCGAGGACTCCGAGTTCGGGGTTCGCGCCGCTGCGGCGGGCTGGAAGGTGACCAAGATCGCCACCCCGATGGCCACCCACGACGCCGACATGCATCGATTCGGCCAATGGTGGACCCGCGCCGTGCGGGGTGGCCACGCCATCGCGCAGCGCGCCGACCTGAACGGCGCCACGACCCAGGACTGCGTGCGCGAACGGCGAAGCGTGTGGTTGTGGGGCGTGACGCTCCCGGCGCTTGTCGTGGCGACACTGGTCCCGAGCTACGGAGCGTCGCTGTTGGTCGGGATGGCAGCCTACGGTGCCCTCGCGTGGCGCGTCGCGCGGTTTCGCCGCCGTATGGGCGACAGCCCCGCCGAAGCATCGCTGTATGCCCGCTTCATCGTGCTCGGCAAGCTTGCCGAGGGTGTCGGCCTGCTGAAGTTCCTGGTCAACCGGGCCGCAGGCCGCTACCGGATCATCGAATACAAGTAAACGGTGGCCAGCGCCGCCAGGAACCTCTACCGGATGGCTTCTTCCACTCTCAAGGTCGGCCTGCTAGGCGCCGGCTACATCCTGCAGGCGCACGCCAAGGGCGTGCGCGAGCTGCCTCATGCGTCGATCCACGCCGTGTGCGACCTGTCGAGGGCGCGGGCGCAGCAGGCGGCCGACCAGTACGGCGCGGCGAACGTCTTCACCAGCGTGGACGACCTGGCCCGCAGCGACTGCGACGCGGTCCATGTGCTGCTGCCGCCGCACCTGCACGCCGACGCGGCGGCCCGGCTGCTCGAGGCCGGCAAGCACGTCTTCCTCGAGAAGCCGATGGCCATCGGCCTGGAGGACTGCCGCCGATTGGTCGCGCTCGCCCGGTCCCGGGGCTTGCGCCTCGGTGTCAACCACAACTTCCTCTTCGTGCCGGCCTACGAGGCGTTGCGCGACAGCGTGCGCGATGGCCGCCTCGGTCGGGTCGATCACGTCGGCGTGAACTGGTTGTTCGGCCTCGGGCTGCTGCAGGCGGGTCCGTTCAACAACTGGATGCTGCGGTCGCCCGAGAACCTGTTGTTCGAGCTCGGGCCTCATCTTGCGGGCTTCGTTCTCGACCTCGTCGGGCCGCCCGAGGAGCTGCGTGCCCTGGCATCTCAGCCGCTGGATCTGCCCGGACGGCAGCGCGTGTTCCGGCATTGGAACGCCGTCGGATCGGCTGCGGGGAGCTCGTTCTCGCTGAACCTGTCGCTGGCGCCCGGCCAGCCCGACCGCAGCGTGCACGTCCGCGGCCACGCCGCGGCCGGTGCAGTGGATTTCGCGCGCAATCTCGGGATCCGCTACAAGTCCTCGTCGGACAACCCGATCTTCGACGACTTCGCCGTCGGACGCGCGACTGCAGCGCAGGCCCGTGAGCAGGCGTGGTCGAACATCCGCGGCTACGTGCGCGAGACCCTGCGCAAGTCGGCGTTCAGCAATCCGTTCGAACAGAGCATCGCGCGCAGCGTCGCTGCCTTCCATGCCCCAGGCACGGATCCGCTCGACCGCCGGGTCGACGGGGAGTTCGGCGTTCAGGTGATCGAGCTGCTCGAGCGCATCGCCGAGCAGTCGGGCGCCCGGCAGGCCGTGGCCGTGCCGACGTCCGTGCCCGCCGCCACGCCCGTGGCGGCCATCGTCGAGGCGTCGCCTCTCGCCGGTGCGGCGACGGGCCGCGCCCTGGTCGTGGGGGGCACCGGGTTCATCGGCAAGCGGCTGGTCCGCGCGCTGCGTCGCGCCGGCTGGCACGTGCGCGTCCTCAGCCGCAGCCGTGCCTCGGCCGAGGTGGAGTTGGAGGACGACTCGGTCGAGGTCGTCGAGGGAGGGCATGGCGACGCGCGCATTCTCGATGCCGCCCTCGAAGGGGTCGACGTGGTCTTCCACCTGGCCAAGGCGCTGGGCAAGCGGTGGGACGACTATGTGCGCAACGACATCGAGCCGACCCGCCAGCTCGCCGAGGCGGCGATGCGCCACGGCGTGAAGCGTTTCGTCTACACCGGCACGATCGACTCGTACCACTCCGCGGATCCGTCAGCCGTCATTGATGGGTCGACGGGCGTCGACCGGCAGATCGAGTCCCGCAATCTGTACGCCCGGTCCAAGGCGGCCTGCGAGGCCTTGCTTTCCGGGCTCCATCGTGACCGGGGCCTGCCGCTGGTCATCTTCCGCCCCGGCATCGTGATCGGGGAGGGCAGCCCGCCCGCGCATTGGGGCGTTGGCATGTTCTATTCGGACACGCGCGTCGACTACTGGGGCGACGGCGCCAACCAGATCCCCCTGGTGCTGGTCGACGACGTCGCCGATGCCCTCGTGCGCGGAGCCTCGGTGCCAGGCATCGAGGGCCAGGCGTTCTTGCTGACGAGCCCGCCGCTGATGTCGGCGCGCGACTACGTGGCCGAAGTGACCCGCCTGAGCGGCAGCCGCGTCGACGCCAGGCCGCGCCCGATCTGGCGCTACTACGCCTCCGACGTCGTCAAGGAGTCGCTCAAGCACCTGATCCGCCACCCCAACCGACGCCAGCCGAGCCTGCGGGACTGGGCCTGCCGCGCACACCGATCGCGCTACGACAGTCGCAGGACGTCCGAGGTGCTGGGCTGGTCGCCAGCGTCCACGCGGGAGGCGATCGTCGAGCGCGGCATCCTGCCGTCGGTGCAGCACTACATGCGATGAACGTCGGCATCGTCGGCTGCGGCTTCGTCGCGGACTACTACCTCGGCACGCTGCCGTTGCATCCGCACCTGCGCGTGGTCGGGGTCCACGACCGGCAGCCCGACCGTGCGCGACTGCTGGGAGCGCGCCATGGCGTGCCGGTGGTCGGGTCCCTGGACGCGATGCTGCGCGATCCCGGTGTCGACCTGGTGCTCAACCTCACCAATCCGCGCGATCACTTCGAGGTGTCGCGGGCGGCGCTCGAGTGCGGCAAGCACGTCTACTCCGAGAAGCCGCTGGCGATGTCCATGACCGAGGCGCGTGCCCTGGTCGATCTGGCCACGAGGCAGGGCCTGCAGATCTCGTCGGCGCCCTGCAGCCTGCTCGGCGAATGCGCCCAGTCGATGTGGAAGGCGATCCGCGACGAGGCCGTCGGTCCGGTGCGGGTCGTGTATGCCGAGATGGACGACGGCATGGTGCACCGCATGCAGTACCGCCGCTGGCTCTCGGCGTCCGGGCTGCCGTGGCCCTACAAGGACGAGTTCGAGGTCGGCTGCACGATGGAGCACGCCGGATACGTCCTGAGCTGGCTGGCGGCGTGGTTCGGCCCGGCCAGGTCGGTGACGGCCTTCGCATCGGCGCAGGTGCCCGACAAGGTGCCGGGCGAGCGCCTCGAGCCGCCGGATGCCCCCGATTTCTCGGTCGCCTGCATCCAGTTCGAGGGCGGCGTCGTTGCGCGGCTGACCTGCAGCATCCTGGCACCGCACGATCACACGCTTCGGGTCATCGGCGACGACGGGGTTCTGTACACGGGCGACACCTGGGACTACCACAGCCCGGTGCACAGCCGCCGCCTGCTGACGGTGCGCCGGCGAACGTTTCTGAGCCCGTGGCGGCACCGCCATCGGGTCGGCCCGTCGCCGTTTCCCCGGCCGCGCACGCGGGGCGCCCAGGTGATGGACTTCGCCCGCGGCCCGGCGGAGATGGCAAAGGCGATCGCCGCCGGACGCCTGCCGCGGCTGAATGCGGCGTTCTCGCTGCACGTCAACGAAATGGTGCTGGCGATCCACGAGGCGACCCACGGCGGCGGATGCGTGGCGATGACCAGCCGCTTCGACCCGCTCGAGCCGGAGCCCTGGGCATGCTGACCGCGCCCGCCAACGGTGCCGCGTCGACCGTCCTGGTCACCGGGGCGGGAGGCTTCCTGGGGCAGCACGTCGTGCGCGCCCTGCGCGAGGCCGGTTTTGGCGTCCGCGCGATGGCACGCACGGTTCCGGTCGAGCGCTCCCAGGACACGCCGAACGTCCAGTGGGTCGAGGCCGACCTGCTCGCCTCCGACCTCGCGCCTGTCGTGCGCGGCGTCGCAGCGGTGGTGCATCTCGCCGCGGTGCTGCGGGGCGACGACCAGGCCCAGTGGACGGCGGCGGTCGATGGAACCCGGCGGCTGATCGAGGCGATGCCCACTGGGGCGCGCCTGGTGCTGGCCAGCAGCTTCTCGGTCTACGACTGGGATCGGGCGGGGGCCGAGGTCGACGAGCGCTCTCCGCTCCTGGACATTGCGACCGGCGCGCGCGTCGCCGGCTATGCCCGCGCGAAGCTCGCGCAGGAACACCTCGCGACCGCGCTGTGTCGCGAGCGTGCACTGGAACTGGTGATCCTGCGGCCGGCGACGGTCTGGGATGAGTCCGGACACGGGATCGACCATGCGGGTGTCGGGGCGGGGCCGTTGCTGGCCGTCGTCGACCCCGGACGCAACGTGCAGGCGATCCACGTCGTCGATTGCGCCGATGCCTTCGTTCGCGCGTTGACTCACGCGTCCCCGGGGGCGGTCTACAACGTCGTCGATCCCACGCCAGTTTCGGCCTGGACGTATGCCGGTCGGGTCGCGCCCGGCCGCTGGCGGGTCCCGGTTCCGCGCGGATGGCTCAGCGCCGCGGCGGCGCTGGCCGTGCGCCTGCGGTCGGCCGGGCCGGATGGCGCCCCGCGCCTGCCCGGCCTGCTGGTGCCGCAACGGCTCGCGGCCCGGTTCCCGCGCGCCCTCGCGAGGGCCGACCGGGCTCAGCAGGCCCTGGGCTGGTCGCCGCGCGCGGTCGTGGACAGCCGTTCCGGCCATCGGCGACATGGAGGCAGCGCGTGAACATCGCCTACATCACCAGCGTGTACGCCCGCGCAAGCGACACCTTCATCCGCAGCGAGGTGCTCGAACTGCGCGCCCGTGGGCATCAGGTCCACACCTTCTCGATCCGCCGCCAGCACGAAGACCAGGCGGTCAGCGCCGAGGTCGAGGCCGAGCAGGCGCGGACCGACTACATCCTCTCTCACGGGCCGCTCGCGCTGCTGAGGGCATTCGCCTTCGAGGCGATTCGGCAACCGCGCCGCATGCTGGCGACGCTGTCGCTGGCCTGGAGGACGCGATCGCCCGGGGCGAAGGCCGCGCTGTACCAGCTGATCTATGTCGTCGAGGCGGCCTACCTCGCGCAGCGCCTGCGTGCACTGCGGGTCGACATCCTCCACAACCACATCGCCGAGAACTCGGCGACGGTGGCGATGCTGGCGTCCGAGCTGTCCGGCATCCCGTACAGCATGACGGTGCACGGTCCGGGCATCTTCTTCCATCCCTTGCGCTGGGCATTGCCCGAGAAGATCGCCAGGGCCGCCTTCACCGCCTGCATCACCGAGTTCTGCCGCAGCCAGTGCATGCTCTTCTCCGACCCGCGCCACTGGCACAAGCTGCACGTGGTGCGTTGCGCAGTGGGACGCAGCTTCATCGACATCGATCCGCAGCCGGTGCCCAATACCGCGCGGCTCCTGTTCGTCGGGCGGCTGTGTGCCGAGAAGGGCCTGCCGCTCCTGATGGACGCCATGCGCCGGCACGTGCAGGGCGGCGGGCACGCGAGCCTCGCCCTGGTCGGCGACGGTCCCCTGCGCGGCGAGGTCGAGGCGTTCGTGGAGCGCCACGGGCTGGCCGCTCACGTGCAGATGCTCGGCTGGCGCAGCAGCGAACAGGTGCGAGAGGAGCTGGAGGCCAGCCGCGCACTCGTGCTGCCGAGCTTCGCCGAGGGCCTGCCCGTGGTCATCATGGAGGCGTTGGCGCTTGGTCGACCTGTGGTGGCCACGCGGATCGCCGGCATCCCGGAACTGGTGGTCGACGGCGACAACGGATGGCTCGTCTCGCCCGGCTCCATCGACGAACTGGTGGCGGCGCTCGACGCGGTGGCGAGCCTCGACACGGCTCGACTCGAGGCGATGGGGCGTCGCGGCGTGGCGGCCGTACGTCGCCTGCACGACCTGCGTTCAGAGGTGTCGGTGCTCGAGGCGGCCTTCCGGGCCGTCGTGACCCGCCGCGAACCGGGTTCCGTCGCCCTCGAGGGCGTCGGGCGCGGTGCGACCGAGGCGCGTTGACATGGACCTCCTGGGGCTGCTCGTGCTGGCTGCGGCGGTGCTGCTGCTCGTGGGCGTGGCGGTCCCGGTGGCCGTGGTGGCCCTGCAGGTGGCCTCGGCGCTCACCGGACCCTGGCCACCGGCTGGCGCATCGCCGGTCCGCGCCGGGCGCCGGGTGGCCGTGTTGATGCCGGCACACAACGAGTCCCGCGGCCTGGTGCCCGCCGTCGAGGCCGTCCTCGCGCAGCTCGGACCGGATGACCGCCTGCTGGTGGTCGCCGACAACTGCACCGACGACACGGCCGTCGCCGCTCGCGAAGCCGGCGCGTACGTGGTCGAGCGTGTCGACCCCGTCAGGCGCGGCAAGGGACATGCGCTGGCCTACGGCCTCGACCAACTCCGTGCCGACCCGCCGGACGTGGTCATGATCGTCGACGCCGACTGCATCGTGTCGAGCGGCGCCGTTGACGCGGTGGCCGCGGCGTGTCTCGAGGGGCGCCGACCGGTCCAGGCGCTCTACCTGATGCGCGCCCCGGGCGACGCCGGCCTCAAGCACCGGGTGGCGGCTTTCGCGTGGCGAGTCAAGAACCTGGTGCGGCCCTACGGGGCGAGCCGGATGGGATGGCCCTGCCAGCTCATGGGCACTGGCATGGCACTGCCTTGGGAAGTGGCTGCCCGTGCGGAGTTCGCGACCAGTCACCTGGTCGAGGACATGAAGCTGGGCATCGAGTGCGCGCTCGCGGGCGCGCCGCCGCTCTTCGTCCCACAGGCACTGGTGACCAGCGAGTTCCCGGACTCGGCGGCCGGCATGGACAGCCAGCGCACGAGGTGGGAGCATGGGCACCTCGACATGCTGTTGCGCAATGCCGGCCCGCTACTCTGGCGAAGCGTCCGGCGCGGCGATCTCCGCGCCGCCGCGCTGGCCCTCGACCTCGCGGTGCCACCCTTGACGATGCTGGTGCTGGCGGTCGCGGGCGCCAGCGTGTTCGGTGTCGCGGTCGGCGCGTGGACGGGCGTGCCGGGCCTGGTGATGGCCAGCGGCGCCATTCCGGTCGCGCTGACGGTCACGGTGCTCGCCGCCTGGGCCCGCCACGGGCGTGACGTATTGCCCCTTGTGCAACTGATCCAACTGCCGATCTACGTGTTGTGGAAACTTCCGATCTACTTCCGCTTCCTGGTCGGCCGGCAGGTCGAGTGGATCAGGACCCGACGGCGCGAAGAGCGATGACCGACGCGGCCGCGACCAGGCGGGCGACCTGGTGCGTCACCGGGCCGGATGGCCGGCTTTCGGTGGATTTCGGTCGCAACGTGCATGCACTGCTCGGCCTGCCATTCGACGCCGTCACGCTCGATGAAGCGACCCGCCAGGTCGTGGGCGCGTGTCTCGGGCGCCGGCCGTTGTTCCTGTCGACGCCGAACGTGAACTTCGTCGTGACGGCCTCGCGCGATGCTGCGTTCCGCCACTCCGTGCTCGTCAGCGACCTGAGCCTTGCCGATGGCATGCCGCTGGTCTGGCTCGCCCGCTGGCTGGGTATTCCGATTCGCGAGCGCGTGGCCGGGGCTGATCTGTTCGAGCGACTGCGCACCACCAAGACGCCGCGTCCGCTGCGCGTGTACTTCTTCGGCGGCCCCGAGGGCGTGGCCGAGCAGGCCTCGGCCCGGGTCGGAGGCCCTGGACGCAGCATGCTGGGCGTGGGGGGGCAGTCGCCGGGATTCCATCCCCTCGACACGTTGAGCACGCCCGATCGGCTGGAAACCATCAACCAGGCCGCTCCCGACCTGTTGCTGGTCGCGCTCGGCGCCCAGAAGGGCCAAGCATGGATCATGCGCAACCGGTTGGCGCTCCTGGAGGCCCCGGTGGTCAGCCACCTCGGCGCGGTCGTGAACTTCGTGGCCGGGACGGTGAGGCGCGCACCGTCGTGGGTGGCGCGCACGGGGCTCGAGTGGTTCTGGCGCATCGCCCAGGAGCCCGGCCTTTGGCGCCGCTACTGGAACGACGGCCTCGCGCTCGCGAACCTCGTGCGGCGGTTGGCTCTCCCGGTGCGCAGCTACGTTCGGGCGTCGCGTGAGCGGTCCGGCTTCGTCGAAGCCGGGCGGTGGTCGTTGCAGGCATCGGCCGGCGCCAGCGAACTCACCCTCGCGGGCGACTGGCGCGCACCCCACCTCGATGGCCTGCGCGACGCGTTGTCCGAGGCGGCGCGCCGGCCCGGCGCCCTGGAGGTGCGCTTCGACCGGAGCGCGGTGATCGACTCGGCGGGGTTCGGGCTGCTGCTGCTCCTGCAGGGCCTGTGCGGCGAGCAGGATCGGCGCCTGACGGTCGAAGCCGAGGATGCGGACCTCGCCGAGGCGCTCTCAGCCCACGGCCTGGTCTCGCGAGCGTCGCTCAGGTGTGCTTGAGTGCCTGGCCGAGCAGGCTGAGCAGCTCCTCCGACGACGGCATCTCCGGGGTCTTGAACACCAGGCGTGCCTGTCGATCGATCACGTAGACGTTGGCGGTGTGCGGGTCGGGGCTGCGGGCGCGCCCGCTGAAGAACTCGAACACCGCGTCGACGTCTTCGACGCGCGGCGACACGGCGAGCCAGCGCTCGTGGCCACCATGCCGCTTGAGCCACGCACGCAGCGCCCTCGCATCGTCGTTCAGCGGGTCGATGCTGAGGGATAGCAACTGGGATCCGCTTGGGAGCCGGGCAGCGACACCCGCAAACACCGCACCCTGTATCGGGCACGTGGCACTGCAGCCGGTGAACATCAGCTGCAGCAGCGTCACGTTGCCCCGCAGCCTCGCCCGAAGGTCGCCGACGCGCCCGTCGTGGCCAGCGACGCGCCAGGCGGGCACCGGGTCCGGCGGATTGACCGGCCCGAAAGGGAGATGGGAGTTCCGACTGCGTCGTGTCGCAGTGCCCGTCCCGGCGGCTGCCGAGGGCGTCGTCGGCGCGGCTCCCTGTGCCTTGACGGATCCCGTGGCCATCAAGGCCAGCGCTGCCAGCCAGCGTCGACGGTCGTGGCGCGTCGTGTCGAAGGGGAACGGGTTCACGGCCTGCTTCCGGTGAGGTGGGTCCACAGCGCCTGGCAGCTGCGGTCGTCGAGCTCGTACAGGGGCATGGTGCGCGCCAGCACGACCTTGCCAGGATCCACGCCCGTGCGCAGCAGGGTGCAGAACGCCGGGAGGTCGTAGCGCGACGGGGGGGCGCCCCGGCGCGCGCGCAGGGCAGTCAACTGGGTGGGGGTGAGCACGGGGCCGAAGGTCTGGGTCAGCCGTGAAGCCGACGCAGCCGATGCCGCCGATGCGGGGGGTTCGGCCGTCAGATGGCAATTGCTGCAGCGAGAAGCGTGGGACGGCAGCACGGTCGAATGGCCACGGATCTTGCCGCGCAGTTCGGTGCGACCCTCGAACAAGGCGCGGCCAACTGCCGCGTCATCGACCGCCGGCACCGCCGCCTCGGCACCCGGTCGGGTCACGCCCAACGTGAGCAGCACAACCAGCACCGCCGCCCGCCCTGCGACGCGGTCACCCGTTGTCATAGCCCTTCGGGTTGAGCTGCTGCCACCGCCAGCTGTCGGCGCACATCTCGTCGAGGCCGCGGGCGGCCTTCCAGTCGAGAAGTTGCTCGGCCGAGGAGGCGTCGGCATAGCAGGCAGCGACATCACCGGGACGCCGCGGGACGACGTCGAACGGGATGGCCCGACCACTGGCCCGTTCGAACGCACGCACGACCTCGAGCACGCTGTGTCCCCGGCCCGTTCCCAGGTTGACCGTGACCGACCGTCCTTCGCGAAACAGGTAGCCCAGGGCCGCCGCATGGCCGGCGGCAAGGTCCATGACATGGATGTAGTCGCGCACCCCGGTGCCATCCGGCGTCGGGTAGTCATTGCCGAAGACCTGCAGCCGCGCGCGCCGGCCCACCGCCACCTGCGTGATGTAGGGCATCAGGTTGTTCGGGATGCCCCGAGGGTCCTCGCCGATCAGGCCGGACTCGTGGGCGCCCACCGGGTTGAAGTACCGCAGCGTGGCCACGTGCCACGCCGGGTCCGCCTGCACCAGGTCGCGAAGGATGTTCTCGCCCACCAGCTTGGTCGAGCCGTACACACTGGCGGCCTGCAGGGGGGCGGTCTCGGGAATCGGCAGGATCTCGGGCTGGCCGTACACCGTTGCGCTGCTGCTGAACACCAGGCGTCGGCATCCGCGCTGCTGCATGACGGTGCACAGTGTCAGCAGGCTGCCCAGGTTGTTGCGGTAGTAGTCGAGGGGTCGCGCGCCGGACTCACCAACCGCCTTGAACGCCGCGAAGTGCACGACCGCGTCGATCGGATGCGCCTCGAAGACCGACCGCAGTGCGGCGGGATCGCACACGTCGGCCTCGACGAACGAGACCGGCTGCCCGCCGATGCGCGCGAGGCGCTCGAGCACCTGGGGCGAACTGTTCGAGAAGTTGTCGACCCCGATGACGCGGAAGCCTGCGTCCTGCAGGGCGAGCCAGGTGTGGGATCCGATGAAGCCCGCCGCGCCTGTGAGCAGGACGAGTGGGCCTTGCGAGGACCGGTCGGTCATGCCGCTGTCGCCGCGACCGGCCGGCCGGCCGGGGTCTCAGCGCAGGACGATCTGGCCATAGCACAGCACGTTCGTGGCACTGAAGTCGTACGACAAGGCGCTGTCGGTGGAACGGTTCTCGTTGGCGACCTGGCAGCCGAAGCCGATGGCTCGCGAGAACGCCCAGCGGGCGGCGAACTGAAACTGGTTGAGGGTTTCACTGCCGCCGACCGCACCCTTGAACTCACGGCGCGTCGTCCCCAGCCCTGCCTCGGCAGACACCTTGGCCGTGACCTCGTAGGTGACACCCAGCCGCAGACCCGTGGCGATGCCGCTGTTGTCGCCGACGGCCGACGTGCCCGCCGTGCCCAACTGCTGGAAGGTGGCCCCGGCGCCGGTTTCGCGGCTCACCGTGGTGCGTACCAGCAGACGGCCCGACGGCCGGAAGTTCCAGGTCAATGCGCCGGTCAGCCCATCGACGTCGCGCGATGGATCCTGCTCGAACGACTGGTCGGTGGCGCTCAGGCGGGCGTCGAGCGAGGACGCGCCGGTCGGCACCCACGTCACCGTGAAGTCGACGTCGCGTCGCTCGAAATCGAGCGGTGCGAACGAGCCGGGGCCGGCAGGGAAGAAGTCGGGGTACTTGCCGTCGGTGAAGCGGACGCCGGCACCGAACCGAAGCGCATCGCTGGAGCGATAGCGCAGGCCCACGTAGGCCGAGCCCTGCTGCAGCCGTTGGGCGGCCGCGAGCTCGTTCGAGTAGTCCAGGTTGCTCGTGGAGCCCGAGATCTCGGCGCCGAGGCGCTGCTGGGCGCCCCAGACCAGGTTTGCTCGCAGTTCCTGCGCCCGCTCGAGGTTGAGTTCGTTGGTGCTGATGCCCCCGATGCTGTAGTCCGCGAGGGTCTGCCGCGCGGTGGCCGACAGGCTGCCGGACAACTCCCCCACGGTCTCCCAGTCCAGTCCGGCGCTCAGCGAGTAGGCCTCGCTGTCGAGCTGCTGCACGTCCTGGAAGCGGACGGCACGCAAGGTGGCATCCGCATACAGCCGCTGGCGACCGATCGGCTGATTGATGCCGGCCAGCAGGCTGGTCACGAAGTAGATGTCGGGCGTCTCGGCGGTGCCTTCGCGAACCTTGAACAGGTTGGAGTCGTGCCCAACCACCTGGGAGGCGCCGACGTAGGGACCGATACCGCTGGTGGCGATGCCCGGTGTCTGCGGCATCACCTGGGCCTGCGCTGCCGAGGCGGCGGCGACCGCGCACAGGGCCAGCCAGTGGCGTCCACCGATCGTCGGCGCCGCCGCGAGCGGTCGACGGCGAAGCAGGGGTGCGTGGTTGTTCACGTTGTGTCCTCCGGGTGTTGTTCGAGGGGAGCTGCGGCTGCTGCGGCGCTGCCGGCCGCCCGCCAGGCCCCTCGCGAAGATGGTAAGGGCTCGGCGTGTCCGCCGGCTATCCGGGGTTCGGGCCTGGGTCGCTCAAGCGCGCAATATTCCAACCGCCACGGCCTTCAGCAGGCCCCCGAGCGTCCGCCGGACCGCAGGTCCGGCGGGGCGGGGCGACGGCTCACGAGCTGCAAGCCGAGCCGATCGAACCCGGGGTTCGCGAACGCGGGTACACCACCGGCCGGTCCTGCGGGATCAGCACGTCGATCGCGCGATCGAGCGCGGCGGTGGCTCGGGCGAGGGACTCGCGGTGCGCGGCGACGAGCCGCGTGGCCACCGCCAGGCGCTCGCGCAGTTCGGGCGGCACCTGGCCCTGCCGTGCCGCGTCGGTGAAGACTTCGACGGCGCGCACCAGGGCGCGGTGCAGGTCGACGGAATGCCGCTCCAGGGCGCCGTCGTCGCGGCGACGCAGCGCGTCGCCGAGCAAGGCGAGTTCGCGCTCGACGTCGGCGAGCGCGACCTCCATCGTCCCGGCTTCATTCCGGGGCTGTTCGATCACGAGTCTCCTCCCGGTCGGCGGGTTCAGCGCGGCGGCCGGGACAGCAGTTCCTGCGCGTTGGCGATCAGCTTGTCGGCGATGGCCTCGGGATTCACGGTGAAGGTGCCCTGTGCGATGGCCTGGGAGATGCGCGCCACCTTGTCGGCGTCGAACTCGCCCGACACCCCGCCGGTGAGCAGCGACGTCGCCGTCGGCGACAGGGCCACGGTCGTGACCGGGGCCGACGACGGCGACGCCCCAGCCACAGGGGTGGCCGGGGCGGCCGGTGCCTGCGGGTTCGGCCCCGGGGGGGCGACGAGAGGCTTGTCTGCGGGGTTGCCGATCTTCATGAGGGTCTCCGGTCGGCCGGTGCGGGGCACTCGGCGATGGGCATGAGGGGGCTATCGGAAGGAAAGCAGTGGACTTTAGGACCGTGGCGCCGGTTTCCCCCATTCGAGGGGTCCGTCGCAGGGTGAACGGTGACAGGACGTGTCACAGCGCGATCTCCACCTCACGCTCGCCGACAGGCGTCGCGCTGAGGATGCGACCGTTTTCGGTGCGTACCCGCGCCGCTTGACCCTCGACCCCCGGGTTCAGGGCCTG
>JALOSQ010000140.1 GCA_025458335.1 Ideonella sp. | reverse complement strand
CACCACGGCCGTGCGGTGCTCGTACTGCTGCGTGACAGTGGCCATCCCCTCCAGCTCGATGGCGAAGGTACGGCTCGGGTCCACCTCGCGGTCGAGCAGTGCGCCGAACAACGGCTCGGAGTCGAACCGCGGGTCGCACCACCAGACGATGCGGCCGGCCGCGTCGACGAGCGCCACGGTCGAGCAGCTTCCGATGACCGCCAGGTCGAGCGACGGAGGAGGGAAAGCCGACGTTTCGGGGCTGGAGACGGGCACGACAGTCACGGATCGTGTTTCTCGTCGAGCGGGACCGAACCCGTTCGACACCTTTCGGCGGGCGTCCTGTACATTTGTGCCAATGTATACGGGGCTGGACGGCGCGGTCCAGCGGCACCAGGCGCCGCTGCAGCTCACCCGCCACCCTGCTCGACGCCTTGCTGAATACCCTCAGGCTCCAACTCCGCTTTCTGGTTCCCTTGGCGATCGCACTGCTGGTCGCCGCGGCCTTGGCCGTGCCGTTGATGGACCAGTTGACGCTGCGCTGGTTCTCACGCGACCTGAACCTGCGCGGCGCCGCACTGAGTTCCGCGCTCAGCGACTCGATCGAGCGTGCGCTCGACGACCCGGCGCATCAGACGAGCGCGCTGCAGTCGGTGTTCGACCGGACCGCCCGCGACGAGCGGCTGGTCGCGATCGCCTTGTGCGGCACGGACGGGCTCGTCCTGCTTGCCAGCGCAGCCTTTCCCCCTGACCTGACCTGCAGTCGCGCCAAGGAGCTCGCCGGCGCAGGACACCCCACGCTGCTCCTTGCCAGCGGTGGCGTGCACGTGGCGTGGCACGAGGTGATCACGGAGCGAGGTCGCTTGGGCGCCACGGTGCTGCTGCACGACCTGCGCTTCATCGAACTGCGCAGCCGGGACACCCAGTTCTACCTGATCGCCCTGATCGCCGGTCTGGGCTTCGTGATCGCGCTGATCACGGTCGTCGTCGCGCAGATCAGCTGGCGGGGTTGGGTCCAGGGTGCCCGTGCCGTGATGCGTGGCGAGGGCCTGGTGCGCCCGTGGTCGATCCCGACGCCCGAGGTGGTCCCGGTCGCCACCGAGTTGAGGTCTCGCCTGCGCGACCTGGAAGACGACTACCGCCGCGCGATTCGCGCCGACCTCGACTGGACCCCCGACCGGCTGCGCGCGCTGCTGCGCAGCCAGCTGCACGGCGACGACGTGATCGTCGTGTCGAACCGCGAACCCTATCTTCACGAGCGCGAGGCTGGCGGCGTCGTGGTCCGCCAGCCGGCGAGTGGCCTGGTGACCGCGCTCGAGCCGGTCATGCGCGCCTGTTCGGGCACCTGGATCGCGCACGGCAGCGGCTCGGCGGACCGCGACACGGTCGACGAGCGCGACGGTGTGGCCGTGCCGCCCGGCGACCCGCGCTACCGGCTGCGGCGCGTTTGGCTGACCGAGGCCGAGGAACGGGGCTACTACTACGGCTTCGCCAATGAAGGCATGTGGCCGCTATGCCACGTGGCGCACGTGCGCCCCGTGTTCCGCGAATCCGACTGGGAGGCCTACCGCCTGGTCAACGAGCGGTTCGCCGACGCCGTTGCCTCGGAAGCGCGCACCGAGGACCCGGTGGTACTGATCCAGGACTACCACTTCGCTCTGTTGCCGGCGATGGTCCGCAAGCGCCTGCCCAAGGCCACCATCCTCACCTTCTGGCACATCCCGTGGCCGAACCCCGAGTCGTTCGGCATCTGCCCCTGGCGGCGCGAGATTCTCCAGGGCCTTCTCGGCAGCTCGATCCTCGGCTTCCACACGCGCTACCACTGCAAGAACTTCATCGAGACCGTGGACCGCTACCTCGAGGCCCGCATCGAGCACGAGCACTCCACGATCAGCGTCGGCGGCCTGGAGACCCTGGTCGAGAGCTACCCGATCTCGATTGCCTGGCCCTCCGAGGCGGAGTCGCGTGCCTGGGCGCCGGTCGACGTCTGCCGCGCGAAGGTCTTCGAGCGGCTGGGGCTGGCGCCCGGCCAGCGCATCGCCGTCGGCGTGGATCGCTTCGACTACACCAAGGGCATCGTGGAGCGTCTGAACGCCGTCGAGCGACTGCTGGAGAAGTACCCCGAGTGGGTCGGCGTGTTCAGCCTGGCCCAGATCGCGGCCCCGACGCGAAGTTCGCTTGAGGAGTACCGGTCGTTCCAGGCCCGCATCATGGCCTTGGCGGAACACATCAACCAGCGGTTCGGTCGTCCCGGCTACCGCCCCATCCACCTGCTGGCCGAGCATCACGACCATGCCGCGGTCAACGAGTTCTATCGGGCCGCCGACGTGTGCCTGGTCACCAGCCTGCACGACGGCATGAACCTCGTGAGCAAGGAGTTCGTGGCCGCCCGAGATGACGAGCAGGGCGTGCTGGTGCTGAGCCGATTCGCCGGCGCCGCGCGCGAACTACGCGAAGCGCTGATCGTCAACCCATACCATGTCGAGGAAACCGCCGATGCGCTTCACCGCGCCTTGAAGATGCCCGCCGCCGAGCAACGCGAACGCATGGCCAGCCTGCGCGCCGTGGTCAGCGAGTTCAACGTATACCGCTGGGCTGGCCAGATGCTCGGCGATGCCGCCCGCTGGCGCCTGCGCGAGCGCATCGAGTCGCGGGTGGAGCGCTTCCGCATCGACGAGCGATGAAACCGCTGTTCTCGGCCGAGGGACGCGCGGCGCTGCAGGCGCTCGCGCATCGGCAACCCCTGCTGGCGTTCGATTTCGACGGGACCCTGGCGCCGATCGTCCCCAGGCCCGAGACGGCCCGGATTCCCTTGCCGGTGGTCGGGCGGATGCGCCGGCTCGCCGAGCTTGCCGCGGTCGCCGTCGTGACGGGCCGCGACGCCGAGGACGTGCGGCCCCGCCTGGGCTTCGAGCCGCGCTTCACCATCGGCAACCATGGCATCGACATCGGCTCGGCCGAGGCGCAGGCCAGTTGGCGCGCAGCGCTCGATCCGCTGCGCGACGAGATCGCCGCCCGAGACAACCTGCTGCGGCAGGCCGGTGTCACGGTCGAGGACAAGGGCTTGTCGCTGGCCCTGCACTACCGCCTCGCCCCGCACCACGAGCACGCCGTGGGCGCGGTCGAGGCCGTGCTCGCCGTGGCGGCCGTGGGCCTTCGCGTGGTGCCAGGCAAATGCGTGCTCAACGTGATGGACCCGCGCGCGCCCGACAAGGGCGACGCGATGCTGGCCCTCGTCGACCGGGCCGGATGCGACTGCGCCCTGTTCGTCGGGGACGACGAGAACGACGAGTCGGTGTTCATCAAGGCGCCACCCGACTGGGTGACCGTGCGGGTCGAGCGTGACCACATCCGGTCGCGGGCGCGCTATTACCTCGACGGGACGGCCCAGATCCCGACCCTGCTCGACGTGCTCATCGGTGGCGCCGCGGGCTCATGAGTCGAGCCCTCGGCGCCCGGTCACATCTCGGCCAGTGGCACCTGGGCCGCGCGCGGATCGGGATTGAGGTGGCCAATCAAGGCGGCAAGGTCGGCCTGCATGCGCGCCAGGGCCTCCGGCGGCAGCGCCTTCAGGGCGTCGGGCAGCACGCCGCGGTAAGGCCCCGGGACACGCCGAAGCAGCCGGTGGCCCTCGGGGAGCAGGTGCAGTTGGACCGATCGACGGTCGCTCCCGTCCCGCCGGACCTCGATCAGGCCGCTGCGCACGAGCGAGCGCACCAGGTTGCTCGCCGTCGGCTGGCGCACATCCATGGCACCGGCCAGGCCCTTGACGCCCAGCCCGGGTCGATCCCGGATCACCGACAGGGCCCAGACCTGCGCCCCGCCCAGCCCGACCCGCCGCTCGACCTGCTGGAAATGGGTCTTCACCGCGTTGAACACGATCCGGAACTGGCGCAACACCTGTGCCGCCGGGTCCGAATCGCCCACATCGGCGATGGCGTGACCCGGTCCCGTGCATTGGGATGGCGAGGAAGTGGCGGTCATTCGGCAGCTCGCGTACGGCGGGTGGCTGGGCAAGTTCGGATGGTAGTCGCCGCGGCCCGAGGCCCATGCCGCCCGGTGCCGCCGACCAGATCCGCTTGAACACGCCCATGACCAGCCACACCGGTCGTGAGCCGGACCCGCTCCCGCCGCCGGCGACGCCGCCGTCGGGCCTCCCGAACCCGCCCCCGGGCGATCGGCCGTCCCCCTTGGGTGACGGTGCGGCCTGGTTCGACCGGGCCGTCGTCCTTGCGTTCGCGGCGTGGACCGGGGCCGCCGTCGTGGCCTTCGCCTGGATGGCAGACCACGCGATCGCCCTGAACTCGGCGGTCAGGTCCACGGGCACGTGGACGGGCGAGCTTGCGGCGCTGCTGCTGTCGCCGGCCGGAACACTCGCGATCCTGTGGTGGACACGCCGATTCGTGCCGGCCGCGGCCGGCTCCGGGATCCCCCAGGTGATCCGCGCCCTCGACGAGGATTGGCCCTCGCGCGCCCGGGCCAGCCTCGTGTCCACGCGACTGGCCTTGCACAAGATCGGCCTCGTTTCGGCCGGCCTCGCGGCGGGCTTGTCGATCGGCCGGGAAGGCCCCACGGTCCAGATCGGCGCGGGCCTGATGGTCGGGGCACGACGATTCTTGTCCCGCCGGTCGGACCTGGACGAACACGACCTGATGACGGCGGGGGCCGCAGCGGGCATCGCCGCGGCGTTCAACACGCCCCTGGGCGGCATCGTGTTCGCGCTGGAGCAGTTGACGCGCCGGCGGGGCCTCACCCACACCTCCCTGGTGATCTCGGCCATCGTGCTGGCCGGCCTCGTGGCCGTGGCAGTCCACGGGAACGAGACCCACTTCGGCCGCATCCAGGTCCCCGGCCTCGAATGGAGCCTGCTCGGGCCAGGCCTCGTCGTCGCGCTGGGCGCCGGGGTGTTCGGAGGGCTGTTTGCCCGACTGTTGATCGTCGGAGCCCGCCGATTGCCGGGGCGGCTGCAGGCGTGGCGCGAGGCGCATCCGTACCGCTTCGCCGCGGTCTGCGCCACCGCGGTGGGCGTCATCGGGTGGATCACGGCCGGCCAGACGGCCGGCACCGGCTACGCGCCGACACGGGCCTTGCTCGAAGGCCAAGCCGAACTCCATGCCTTGTACACGCCGTTGAAGCTGGCGGCGACCTGGCTGTCGGCGCTGACGGGCGTACCTGCCGGCGTCTTTGCACCCGCACTGGCCGTCGGGGCCGGGTGGGGTCACGACGTGGCGATGCTGTTCGGCGTCGAGCCGGGCCAGGGCGTCGCGCTGGCCGTGTTGGGCATGGTCGGCTTCCTGGCGGCCACGACGCAGACCCCGATCACGGCCTTCATCATCGTGATGGAGATGGTGGCGGGTCAGACCATGGTGCTGAGCCTGATGGCGTGCGCCTTGCTGTCGACAGGCGTCTCTCGGTGGATCTCGGGGTCGGTGTACGTCGAACTGGCACGCCTGATCGTCGCCCCAGCAGGTTCGGCGCCGAACGAACGCCGATGAACCGGGCATGGCAGCGCGCCATGTGCAGGCAGATACGACGCGAAGCACGCCACGACGCGCCACAAGCCGTGACCACCGCGCCGGTGGCAAAGGCGCGGTGAACGGGCGGCTCGAGGGTGAGGGTCACCGCGGGGAGCGCAGCCACGGACGCCCCGTCGTCAACCCCTGGCACGCCGCAGTCGGCCGGTGGCGGGACGGCGTAACCGCGAGGCCAGACGCGCGTCAGGCGTCCAGGTGTCAGGCGCGGCGGCGATCCCCCTGACGGTGCGCGGCCTCGGCCGCGCGGCGGTCGCGTCCGACGAACGCCAGCGCCTGCTGCCGGCGTTCCTGGGTCTCGACCCGGACGAGGCTCGGACGCAGCGACGTCGGCGTGCGAAGCCAGGGCGGTGGCGCGGACAGGCGGCGAACGACGGCAGCAGCCTCTGCGACGATCATCGCTCCGACGGCCGCCAGCAGCAGGGCATACAGGAAGGACATGCAAAGCGCTCCGGGGATGACCAGCGGCCCGCACACCGCCGGCCGGATGCCCTTTCCATTCGGCTGACCTTCGCAAGACTTGAGCGCCTAGCGCGGCGATGGCTCCGCAGGGCGCGTGGCTTGTCACGGTCGGGCGCGGCCGCGAGGCGGCGCCCTCAGGGGGTCGGCATCGCGACCAGTCCGGCCGCCCGTTCGCGGGCACGCATCGCGGCGTCGAGGCGGCTCGTCCCGACGGCGATGGTCGCTCCAGACCTGGCGCCAGCGCCGCGCGCCCGGCGTGCCGTTCCAGAGCCCCAGCATGTGGCGCGATGCGGCGCTCCACGGCAGCCCGGCATGGTGCAAGCCGTCGAGGTAGGCCACCATCGCCCGCTCCACATCCAGACGGGACGCGGCGGGGTCGGCCCGAGCGCCCAGGACTCGCGAGTCCCAATGTGCCATCGACCACGGCTCGTGGTACGCGAGCCGCCCCACCATCACGCCATCGACCGAGCGGAGTTGCTCGTCGATCGACCCGGGCGACCCGAGCCCGCCATTGACCACCACCGTCAGGTGCGGGAAGTCGCGCTTGAGCGCATGCACCAGCTCATGGCGC
>JALOSQ010000139.1 GCA_025458335.1 Ideonella sp. | reverse complement strand
TGGCGAAGCGGGCGGCCAGCCTCGGTCGGGCCGACCGACATCAGGCCCGGCCGCCCTGCCGTCCGGCCACGATCCTGGCCTGGGCATCGTGCGGCCAGCGCCGGGCGAGGATGGCTCGACCGCCCGGGCGACCGGCGCGGGCACGCGCTCGGGGATGTGCATCCGGGCCGGTGGCGGCGGAACCGCGGCGCGGATCGGCGGCGGGCGACCAGCCACGTACCCGGGACCGCGAGGCGTCAGGCCCGACAGGCCAGGATCCGCCAGCACCGGCCCGCCACGATGGGGGTCGCGGATGAGGTCGCGCACGCCGGGCAGTTCGCGCCACTGGGCTGCGATCGGCGCCACGGGCTGACGCCGTGTCAGGACGCTGCCCGGCACAACGGTCACGCCGGGCTCGAAGTGCCGGTGCACGTAGGGCGTCTGCGCGACCACCACACCCGGGCTGTGCACGATCTGGGTGACGTTGACGACCTGCGTGACGTGGGCCTGGTTGACCACCTGAACATAGCGGGGCGACACGCCGTACCACGGCACGTACACCTCACGGGGTCCGAGCGGGAACCATCCGATCGGCGGCCCGCTGCCCACCGACACGCCGATGCTCACGTGCGGCCCGCCGACCCAGGCGACCAGGGCCGGCGCGTACACCGGCCGGGCCACCCACCGGCCCGGCGACCATCGCCAGGCCTCGCGATACCAGACCCAACGCCCGTAGTGGAACGGTGCGAAGCCCCACGGGGCGTCGTCGACCCAGGTCCAGCCCCAGGGGGCGATCCACGCCCAGCTGCCGAATCGATACGGGGCCCAGCCGGGCGGGACCACGCGCGGCGCCCACAGGGGGCCGTGCTCGGGGGATTCCGACCACTCTCCGTGCCGCTCGAGGTCGTCGGCACCGGTCATCTCGGGCGAAACCCAGCGCTGCCCAGCCGCCGCCCGGTCCTCGACCTGGTCGCGGCCGTTGTTCCACGACGTGAAGGCGTCGCGGACCGGGTCGGTGATGCTGTACTGCAGCGTCGCCGCTAGCCGGCTGTCGATCCAGAACTCGCCCCGCTGGCGCGAATACAGCGTCAGCGCGGCCCCAGGCCCCTCGAACAGCGCGGTGCCATCAGCCACGGTCACGGCCGTGGCCCCGCTCTCGCGGTCCACGCGATACCGGCCGACGCGTTGCGGGCTGAGGCGCCCGTCGGCAGTCAGCACCTCGACCTCGCGCACCTTGTCGGTGGCGCGCAGGCGCAGGGCGACAGCCCCTTCGTGCACCAGCACCCGGATGCGTTCGTCGTCGAGCGTCTGGAACTCGACCTCGGTGTGGCCATCCAGGCGCAGCGAGGTCGAGCCGATGCGGATGTCGGCGCGCGCCGCCGGGTCGGTGTGCAGGCGGTCGCCCCCGGTGATCGGCCGGTTCAGCGGCGCCGCGGTCCACTCGCCCTGCGCGGGGTCGAAGATCCAGACGGGTCCCGTCGCCTCGGCGAGGCGCCCGACACGCCCGGGCGGATCGGCCCAGGCCGGCGACAGGCCAAGACACAGGCCGACCAGCAGGACCAGCGTTGACCAGCGCGACATCGGCGTCCCTTCGTTCGGGCCGGCTGCCGACAGCGGCGCGCGGCCCCCTGCCGATGTCAACGCAGCCGCCGGCCCGTCGGCCGACCGCCGTCGTGTAACCGGACGCCCGGCGCCGGCGTGGCCCGGCGCCGATCAGTCGTCGGCGTTGGGATCGAGGTCCGGGAACAGCACCTCCGTGAACCCGAACCGGCTGAAATCGCGCACCCGCATCGGGTAGAGGGTGCCGATCAGGTGGTCGCATTCGTGCTGGACCACCCGGGCGTGGAAGCCCTCGGCCTCCCGCTCCAGTGGGCGGCCCTGTGCATCGAACCCGCGGTAGCGGATACGGGCCCAGCGCGGCACGACGCCGCGCAGACCGGGGACCGACAGGCAACCCTCCCAGCCCTCCTCCAGCGTCTCGCCGAGCGGCGTGATGACCGGGTTGACGAGCACGGTCCGCGGCACGGGTGGCGCGTCGGGGTAGCGCAGGTTGCGGTCGAAGCCGAACAGCACGACCTGCAGGTCGACCCCGATCTGGGGCGCTGCAAGCCCGGCGCCGTTGGCCGCGTGCATGGTGTCGGTCAGGTCCTGCACCAGCGCGTGCAGTTCGGGCGTGTCGAATGCCGTCACCGGCTGCGCGTGGCGCAGCAGGCGCGGGTCGCCCATCTTCAGGATGTCGCGGATGGCCATGGCGTTGCAGGAAGATGCGCAGATGAGGAGTTTGGGGGCGACGGCACCGCGGGCAAGTGATGTCGCGTCAGCAGCCGGCGATCGGGAGGCGGGCGTCAGGAGCTGGCCGTCGTCGCTCCGACGTCGGCGGCGGCGGACCCTGCATCCTGGCCGGCCCTGTCCGTGCCGAGGTCCGCATCGAGCAGTGCCCGCATCTGGTCTTCGTCGAGGATGGGCACGCCGAGTTCGCGCGCCTTGTCTAGCTTGCTGCCGGCGTCGGCCCCGGCCACGACATAGCTCGTCTTGCGGCTGACCGACCCGGCAACCTTGGCGCCGGCAGCCTCCAGCAGGGCCTTGGCCTCCTCGCGGCCCAGCGTGGGCAGCGTGCCCGTGAGCACGAACGTCTTGCCGTCCAGCGGCCGGGGCGCGGCCAGCGCGGCGCCGTCGTGCTCGGGCCAGCCGACGCCCACTGCCCGCAGCTGCTCCACCACCTCGCGGTTGTGCGGCTGGTCGAAGAAGGTGCGGATGCTGTGCGCGACCACCGGGCCCACGTCCGGCACGGCGAGCAGCTGCGTCTCGCTCGCGTCCATCAGTCGATCCAGCGACCCGAAGTGGCGCGCGAGGTCCTTGGCCGTGGCTTCGCCCACGTGCCGGATGCCCAGGCTGTACAGGAAGCGCGCCAGCGTCGTCTGCCGACTCGCGGCCAGGCCTTGCAGCAGGTTGGCCGCGCTCTTGTCGCCCATGCGATCGAGTGCAACGAGGTTCGCCAGACCCAGGCGGTACAAGTCGGGCAGCGTGCGGACGACCCCGCCGTCGACGAGCTGCTCGACGAGCTTGTCGCCGAGGCCCTCGATGTCCATCGCGCGCCGGCTCGCGAAGTGCAGCAGTGCCTGCTTGCGCTGCGCCGGGCAGAACAGCCCCCCGCTGCAGCGGTGGTCGATCCCGCCCTCCTCCCGCACGACTGCGCTGCCGCAGACCGGGCACGCGCGGGGCATCCGGAAATTCGGGACGTAGGCGATCCGCTCCCCGGGCAGGCGCCCGACCACCTCGGGAATCACGTCGCCCGCCCGGCGCACGATCACGCGATCACCCACGCGCACACCCTTGCGGCGCAGCTCGAACAGGTTGTGCAGGGTGGCGTTACTGACGGTCGTGCCGCCGACGAACACCGGCTCGAGCTTGGCCACCGGCGTCAGCTTGCCCGTCCGGCCCACCTGGACCTCGATGTCGCGCAGCAGGGTCACCTGCTCCTGGGCCGGGTACTTGTGCGCGACGGCCCAGCGCGGCTCGCGCGTCTTGAAGCCGAGGCGGCGCTGCAGGTCGAGCGCGTTGACCTTGTAGACCACGCCGTCGATGTCGAACGGGAGTGCGTCGCGCCGCGCCTCGATGTCGTCGTGGAACGCGACCAGGCCCGCCGCCCCGCTCACCACGCGCCGTTCCGCACTGACCGGCAGGTCGAGGGCTGCCAGCGCATCGAGCACGCCGGCATGCGTGGCCGGCATGTCCCAGCCCTGCACCTCGCCGAGGCCGTAGGCAAAGAAGCTGAGCGGCCGCGCCGCGGTCACCGCCGGATCCAGCTGGCGCACCGCGCCGGCGGCCGTGTTGCGCGGGTTCACGTAGGTCTTCTCGCCGCGCGCCCGCTGAGACTCGTTGAGCCGTTCGAAGTCGTCGCGGCGCATGTAGACCTCCCCGCGCACCTCGAGCACCGCGGGTGCGGTCCCGCGCAGCCGCAGCGGGACCTGGCCGATGGTCCGGATGTTCTGCGTGACGTCCTCGCCCGTCTCACCGTCGCCGCGGGTGGCCGCCTGCACGAGCACCCCGTCCTCGTAGCGCAGATTGATCGCCAGGCCGTCGAACTTCAGCTCGGCCGAGTATTCGACCGGCGGCGCGTCCGCGGGCAGCTCGAGTTCGCGTCGAACCCGCTGGTCAAAGGCCTCGGCGCCTGCCGCCGTCGTGTCGGTCTCGGTCTGGATCGACAGCATCGGCACGGCGTGCCGCACCGGCGCCAGGCCGTCGAGGACCTGCCCGAGGACGCGCTGGGTCGGCGAATCGGCCGTGCGCAGATCGGGATGCGAGGCTTCGATGGCCTGCAGCTCCTGGAACAGCCGGTCGAACTCGGCGTCCGGGATCTCCGGCGCGTCCAGGACGTAGTAGCGGTGCGCGTGGTGGTGCAGCAGCGCGCGCAGTTCGGCGGCGCGCCGGGCGGGATCGTCAGCCATCCGGGAAGTGTAGGCAGCGGGCCGTGCACGGCCACGCCGCACGGGCGGCAGCCCCGGAAACGCCCAGGCCCGCCACGTGGCGGGCCTGGGCAGGCGCAGAGACGCCGCGCGCTCAGGCGTGCTTCTGGTCGAAGAACTGTTCGTCCTCGGTCGAGCCCTTGAGCGCCGCGGTCGAGGCCTGGGCCTCGATCGTGGTCGTCACCGCGTCGAAGTACCCGGTGCCGACCTCGCGCTGGTGCTTGACCGCGGTGAACCCACGGTCGGCGGCCGCGAACTCCTTCTGCTGCAGTTCGACGAACGCGCTCATGTTGTTGCGCGCGTAGCCATAGGCCAGGTCGAACATCGAGTAGTTCAAGCTGTGGAAGCCGGCCAGCGTGATGAACTGGAACTTGTAGCCCATCGCGCCGAGTTCGCGCTGGAACTTGGCGATGGTCGCGTCGTCGAGGTTCTTCTTCCAGTTGAACGACGGCGAGCAGTTGTAGGCCAGCATCTTGCCGGGGAACTTGGCGTGGATCGCGTCGGCGAAGGCCTTGGCGAACGCGAGGTCGGGCTTGCCGGTCTCGCACCAGATCAGGTCGGCGTACGGCGCGTAGGCCAAGCCGCGGCTGATCGACTGCTCGAGGCCGTTCTTCACGCGGAAGAAGCCCTCGACCGTGCGCTCACCGGTGAGGAAGGGCTTGTCGTTGTCGTCGACGTCGCTGGTCACCAGGTCGGCCGCCTCGGCGTCGGTGCGGGCGAGCAGGATGGTCGGGGTGCCCATCACGTCCGCGGCCAGGCGCGCGGCGACGAGCTTGGCCACCGCCTCGCGGGTCGGCACCAGCACCTTGCCGCCCATGTGGCCGCACTTCTTGACCGAGGCCAGCTGGTCCTCGAAGTGCACGCCCGCGGCACCCGCGTCGATCATCGCCTTCATCAGCTCGAAGGCGTTCAGCACGCCGCCGAAGCCGGCCTCGGCATCGGCCACGATCGGCGCGAAGTAGTCGATGTCGTTCTTGCCTTCGCTCCACTGGATCTCGTCGGCGCGCTTGAACGTGGCGTTGATGCGCTTGACGACCTTCGGCACCGAGTCGACCGCGTAGAGCGACTGGTCGGGGTACATCTCGCCGTTGCTGTTGGCGTCGCCGGCCACCTGCCAGCCCGACAGGTAGATGGCCTTCAGGCCGGCCTTGACCTGCTGCATGGCCTGGTTGCCAGTGAGCGCGCCGAGCGAGTTGACGAAGGGCTCGGTGTTCAACAGCGACCAGAGCTTCTCGGCGCCTCGCTTGGCGAGGGTGTGCTCGATCGGCAGCGAGCCACGCAGGCGCACCACGTCGGCGGCGCTGTACCCGCGCTGGATGCCCTTCCATCGCGGGTTGGTCGCCCATTCCTTCTCGAGGGCGGCGGCTTGTTGTTCACGGGTCATGGCGGTCATGCGGTGCTCCTTCGACAGGGCGGACGTTGAGGAATCGACGCCTCAAGCGTAGCCGCTGTGGAGATGCATGAGATGACTTATGTCTTATAGAAGACACGAAAGTTCTGAACGAAGAATCAAGGACTTGGAGCGCTCTTTCCACAATGTGCAAAAGAAATGGGGATGGCGAAAGCCATCCCCAGATCGATCGCGCCCGCGCTTCCACGATGCGAAAGGCGCGGACAGCATCGTGAAAACCCGCGGAGCCGTGCCGCAACGCGGGGCGGCGCGAACCCTGGCGACCCACGCCTGGGCCGCGCTCGACCGTCAGGCCCGCCAGGTGCGTTCGGCCATGGGCGGCAGGAAGGCCCGGGGCTGAACACTTCGCCCTTGGCCGGCGCGCGCGTCAGCTCGAAGGACTGCGAGACGTTGCGGATGGCTCGCTCGAAGCGGGCCGTGTCGACGTCGCCCAGGCCGACGGAGCGAGCCTCGGGCGTCAGGATCAATTCGCGCAGGCCCAGGTTGAGGCGTTCGAGCTCGATGTCCTTCTTGAGGATCGGATCGCGCCGCATCACCGCGTCGACCCCGGCCTCGGGGGCCGCGGCCACGTCGAGGAACGCGCGGTTGGCAGCCCGCACCAGGCCCGCCACGGCGCGGGGGTTCTCGGTGGCCAGCCGGCGCGACACCAGCAGGGAGTTGCCGTAGATGTCGACCCCGTGATCGGTGAAGAACATCATGTTGTAGTCGGAAAGGTTCTGGCCGAGCGCCCGCAGGTTGATCGCCGCGGTGGTGACGAAGCCGGCCAGCGCGTCGGCCTCGTCGCGCACCAGCATCGGGTCCATCATCTGC
>JALOSQ010000138.1 GCA_025458335.1 Ideonella sp. | reverse complement strand
CCGGTGACGACGATGTGGCGGCCCTGCAGGCCGAAGTGGGGGCGGTGGGCGTCGGTCATCGGGTGCGCGCGAGAGTCGGTCGGGCCGTCAGTGTCGCTCATGGCCTCAGCGACCCCGGGCCGCCCGGTCCATCCACACGCCGAGGCCCTGCGCGTTCAGCTCCTGGTCGACCGACAGCAGCGCCAGCGCCTCGGCGTCGGACAGGGTGCAGCCATGCCGGCGGACCCGGCGCAGCAACTGCTCGCCGATGGCGGCCTTGAGCGCCTCGTGCCGTGCCGGGCTGGCGGGCTGCCCCCACCAGGGGCGCGCGAGCTCGACCATCTCGTCGACCTGCTCGATCAGGGTGTCGCCAAGCCGCCGGACCTCGGTGGCGTCGCGGCCGACGCGCGAATAGTGCGTGAGGTACAGCGCCTCGGGCTCGAACGCGAGCATGCGCCGGATCGAGTCCTTCAGCGGCTCGGGCTCGAATTGGACGGGCGTGGTCGTCGGCAGCAGCCAGGGCCCCTGGTCGGTGTCGAACTCGCGGTAGCTCAGGCCGAAAGTGTCGCCCGTGAACCAGCCGCGCGAGCGCTCGTCGAACAGGCAGTGGTGGTGGCGGGCGTGGCCCGGGGTGTCCAGCACGGTGAAGCACCGGCCCTGCCAGTCGAGCATCTGGCCGTCGTGGGTCGCGCGCACCCGCTCGGCCGGGACCGGCACGATCGTGCCGTAGGCGCGTGCCATCTCCTCGGGGCCGTAGACCTCGGTGGCGCCGGCCACCAGCGCCGACGGGTCGACCATGTGGCGCTCGCCGCGTGGATGGATCAGCATCGTGGCGGCAGGCAGGGCCTGCATCAGCAGGCCGGCGCCGCCTGCGTGGTCGAGATGCACGTGGGTCGGGATGACGTGGTCGACGTGGTCGCGGGCGATCCCCAGCGCGTCGAGTGCGGCGAGCAGGCGCGGAACCCCCGGGTTCGCGCCGGTGTCGATGAACAGGGCCCGTCCGCGCTCGACGACCAGGTAGGCCGCGTCGAACAGCGGCCGGTGAAACCCGGTGTCGATGGCGAAAATGCCGTGTCCCAGGGGCTGGACGGTCTCGGGGAGGGCAGCATCGGGCATGGCAGCGAGTCGATGAGGTGGCCAGGATGACGAACGTTAACGCGAGGCGGGGCCCCGGCTGGGCCGCCCGTCGGGGTTTCAGATCCGCTCCCGGACGGGGGGCGCAAGCCGCAGGGGCGCTGGGGGCGATCGTGCTGGTCGCAGGCTGCGCCGGTTATGCGCCGCCGCGCGATGCCGTGGGCCAGCCGATCGCGGCGCTTCAGCAGCAGCTCGGGCCGCCCACCTCGACCTATGCGATGTCGAACGGCGCCAAGCGCGTCGAGTTCGCGCGCGGGCCGATGGGCCGCCACACCTGGATGCTCGACGTCGACCCGGGCGGCCGGGTGCTGCGCAGCGAGCAGGTGGTCGACCCGGGCGGCCGGGTGCTGCGCAGCGAGCAGGTGCTCACCCCCGAGCGCTTCGCCCAGGTGCGCGATGGCATGAGCGCCGACGACGTGCTGCGCCTGATCGGCCGGCCGGGCGAGACGCGATCGGGCGGCTACCAGGGCGGCGAGGTCTGGAACTGGCGCTACGCGACCAACGAGTGCCTGTGGTTCGAGCTGTCGATCATCGAGGGCCGCGCCAAGGGCCCGGCGTACGCGATCGATCCGCGTTGCGATCCCCCCTCCGACCCGGGATGGAACTGACCATGGCGACCCGACGACCCGGCGCGATGCCCCGCCCCGTGGAAGAAACTGCGCTCGAGGGCACGCGCCTGTACGGCATCCCGAACTGCGACACCGTCAAGCGTGCCCGCACCTGGATGGCCGAGCGCGAACTCGATGCGGCCTTCCACGATTTCAAGCGCCATGGCGTGCCCGCCGACCGGCTCGACGCCTGGATCGATGCCTTCGGCTGGGAGGCGCTGGTCAACCGGCAGGGCACGACCTGGCGAAAGCTCGACGAGGCCACGCGGGCCGCGATCACCGACGCCGCCCGGGCGCGCCAGCTGATGGTCGAGCACCCGAGCCTGATCCGCCGCCCGGTCGTCGAGTGGGCCGACGGCACGATGACGGTGGGCTTCGACCCCGAGGCCTGGGAGCGCCGCCACCCGGTCCGCTGAACGCGATGGTCGGCGGGGCGGCCGTCGGCCAACCGGGCTCCGGGCTCCGGGGGCGCCGTGGGCACGAGATGGCCACGCAGCGGTGGCCAGGCGCCTACCCCAGCAGCCGCACGGGCAGCCGCCTGAAGCCGCGGAACCGCACCCTCGGGTCGCGCTCGGCCGGCCTGTCCGGCGCGAGTGAAGGAAAGCGCGCGAGCAATCGGCCGATCGCGATGCGGCCCTCGAGTCGGGCCACGTTCATGCCGGCGCAGGCGTGCGCGCCGTGGCCGAACGCGACGTGCGGATTGGGCTTGCGGCCGACGTCCAGCCGGTCGGGGTCATCGAATGCGGCGGGGTCGCGGTTCGCCGCGCCCACCCCGAGCGTGATGAAGCTGCCGGCCGGCAGCGTCCGGTCGGTCAGTTCGATAGGCGCCGTCGCCACGCGGTTGTTCAACTGCAGCGGACTCTCGAAACGCAGCAGCTCCTCGATTGCGGTCGTGATCAGCGCGGGCTCGGCCACCAGGCGCTCGAGCTCGGCCCGGTGCGCCATCAGCGCGTGCAGGCCATTGCCGATCAGGTTGGTGGTGGTCTCGTGCCCGGCGTTGAGCAGGAAGATGCAGTTGTGCAGCAGCTCGGGCTCGCTGAACTGGCCGTCGGTGCTGCCGTCGCCGGCGATCAGCCGGGTCAGCACGTCGGCCTGCGGGTCGCCGGGGTGGCGGCGGCGGTGCGCCACCAGGCCGCGCAGGTAGTCGACGAACTCGGTCACGGCCGCGTTGGCGCGCGCCAGCACGGGCGCGGCGGGCGCCGGCTCGAGTGCCGACAGGATGGCCAGCGACCACTCGCGCAGCGGACCACGGTCCGCCGCCGGCACGTCGAGCAGGTTGCCGATGACCTCGATCGGGATCTGCGCGGCGAAGTCCTCGATGAGGTCGACCGGCTCGCCGTGCGCCTGCCGGCCGTCGAGCGCGTCGAGCAGGTCGTCGACCAGCCGCACGAGGCCCGGCTCCATGCGCGCGATCGCGCGCTGGTTCAGCGCGCCCATCAGCAGCCGCCGCACGCGCGTGTGCAGCGGCGGATCGCTGAAGACGAGACTGGTGGTGTGGTGCTCGTAGATCGGCGAGCCTGCTCCGAGCTTGGGCGCGAACTCGCGCCGCTTGTCGGAGCTGGCGGCCGGGTGGCGGTACACGATCGATACGTCCTCGTGCCGCGTCAGGAGCCACGCGTCGGGACCGATCGGATGCACGGGCGAGTGCTCGCGCAGGTGCCGGTAGAACGGATAGGGGTCCTCGACGAACCCGGCCGGCGGCCGGGTCAGGCGGAAGTCGGCGAGCCAGGGCGCCGCCGGCGTGGCGGCGGTGTTCGAGGGCGTGTCGGCGTCGGGCATGCGCCGGTTGTAGCAGCCCGCGCCGGCGGGTCGGGTCCCGCGAAACCCGCAGCGAGCGGTGCCACCGGGGCGCACGGCCCAGCGCCAGTCGGGCTCAACGCCGCTTGTCGAGGCTGCGCGCCCGGGCCGCCTTGCTGCGCTGTCGCCAGACCGCGTGCTCGGCCTGCCGCTCGAGCAGGGTCAGCTGGTCGCGCTGCGCTTCGCGCTGCAGCTTGTGGAAGCTGCGCAGCCGGTCGGGCGGCACTGTTTCGCGCACCGCGCAGCCTGGCTCGTCCGCGTGTCGACAGTCCCGGAAGCGGCATCGCGGGGCGAGCCGGGCGACGTCCTCGAACGCACCGGCGATCGCCTCGGCCTCCAGGTCGAGGCGCAAGCCACGGATGCCCGGCGTGTCGATCAGGCAGGCGCCCTCGGGCGTGCGGTGCAGCGAGCGGCTCGTCGTCGTGTGCCGCCCCCGCCCGTCGCCGCTTCGCGTGCGGCCCGTCGGCTGAAGGCGCCGTGTCGGGTCGCCTTCGGCCGGGACAGCGTCGTCGCGAGCCGCTGCCGGTTCGTCGCCGCCCGGCTGCCGCAGGCCGGTCTCGCCGAGAGCGCACAGCGTGTTGGTGATCGTGCTCTTGCCCGCCCCGCTCGAGCCGAGCGTGACCAGCGTCTGGCCGGGCTGCAGCCAGGGCCCGAGCGCGTGCCGCGTCGCGGCGTCGCGGGCATCCACCGCGACGACGGCCACGTCGGCCGGGATTCGTGCACGCACGTCGACGAGGCGCGTGTCCACGCGGTCGCAACGGTCGGCCTTGGTGAGCACCACCACGCCCGCGAGGCCCGCGCCGCGCACGAGTGCGAGGTAGCGATCGAGCCGCCGCAGGTTGAAGTCGCCGTCGAGCCCCATCACCACGAGCGCCGTGTCGACATTGGCGACGAGCACGGCGCGTGTCAGCTTCTGGCGGCCGTCGTGCAGACGTCGGGTCACCTGGCTGCGAGGCGGCAGCCGCCAGCCGATCCACCAGGGGTCGTGGCCGTGGTGCTCGGCGAGCACCCAGTCGCCGACGGCGAGTGCGTCGCCAGCCGCCTCCAGGTCGTGCCGCAGTCGCGGCAGCAGGCGTGCGGGCCAGGCGCGCACGCCATCGTGCAGGGTCACGCCCTCGCGCTGGAGCTCGACGACGCGGCCGGCGCGGCGGGTGAGGACCGGTGGGTCGAGGTCGGGCGGGATCTGCGCGAGGAGCGAACGCAGTGTGGTCTCGAGTTGAGCCGACAGGCCGATGGGTCGCAGGGCGTCGATGTCGGCGTCGACGGTCGTGAAGAAGGCGGGACTCTGGTCGTGCTTCAAGGGATGAGCCTCGTGCGCGGTGGCCGGGCACGCGAGGGCACCCGCCGACCGCAAGGGGTCGCAGGAGGACGCGCGGACACGCGAGCCGTGCTAAGCGCACGGCGCGGCGACGCGTCAGGACGTGAGGGAGCCAGGGGGCTCGAAGCAGGCCGCACCGGGGTGGCACGGCGGCGGTCGGGTCGTGGCCGACCGCCGGGGTGTCACGCCCGGGCGGCGATCTCCGGGACCGGCAGCGCGAGCGGCGTGGCGGTGTGCGTCATGCGGGCCTCCGGTCGTGATGGTGAGAGGCGCGCGACTTTGCGCGCGAGCGCGCCCGACGTCAAGCGCCGGGGTCGCGTGCCGCCGACAACACGAATCCCGAGCGCGCCACCTCGTGCCCGTTGATGCGCAGATCGACCTCGTGCGGGCCCGGGTGGTACCGGCGCGTGGTGACCGGTCGCATCGAATGTGTCTTGGTGAGGGCTCGGGTGGACCCAGGCTCGAGGGTCAGGGTCCAGCCCTTGAAGACCTTGGCTGCGTTCGTGCCGTCGGCGCGCCGGTGATGCACCGCATAGTCGATCACCACGGACTGGGGCTGGTGCGCCGTCGACGACAGTCGGACCTCGAGGCGCAGCGATTCGCCGATCCGGATGCGGCGCGGCGACACCTGCAGGTGGACCGCGCCCTGCCACGCCGCCCCGACCCCCCAGGCCTCGAGCATCGACGGATGCCCGCGCTTGACGAGGGTGCGGCTGGCGTGGGCCAGCAGCGCCCGCCGCTCGCGCGAGGCGTCCGGCAGGTGCCGCCGGACCCAGTCGACGACGAGGTCCGGGTGGTCCTTCGCGATGTCGTTGAGATGATTGGCCACGCTGCGCCTCACGTAGCCGCTCGGGTCGTCCTGAAGTGCCGCGAGCAGGGGCAGGGCAGGGGTGGGATCGGCCACCAGCGACTTGAGCTGCAGGCCCCACGGCAATCGCGGGCGCGTGCCCTCGCTGACCAGGCGGCGCACATGGGCGCTGGGGTCGTGCACCCACTGGGCCAGCGTCTCGAAGACGAGCGCCGGGTACGCCACGACGAACGGCCGGATCGCGAACTCCGAGGTGAACCGTTGCGTGATCTCGCGCAGCACCCGCAGCGCGCGCTGCGGCTGGTGCAGGCCGCGACGCACGACAAACTCGCCGAGCGGCCAGCCGATCCAGCCGGAGAGCCCGTCGCCGGACGCGCCGGGCAGCCCGTCGCGGTCGGGGTCCTGCGGCGGCGCGAGGGCCGCTTCGATCACGTGTGCGGCCGCCTCGAAATCGGCCGGCAAGGTGGCCTCGAGCGCGTCGGCGACACGCATCGCGCGAGCCTTCAGCTCGAGTGCGTCGAGGCCGTCCAGCGCGAGCCGTTCGAAGCGTGGCCGGTCGAACCCCTGCCACGCCTGCTGAAGGTGGCGGCCGGCGGCGCGCACGAGCGCCCGATCGATGAAGTTCTTGAAGGGTTCGGCCATCGCGGAGCGCCAGGCGTCTGGGGAAGCACCGCCGGCTGGCGTAAACGAAGAAGCCCCGGCGGGCCGGGGCTTCTGTCGATTCTGCCGCGCAGAGGTTCAGGCCGCGAGCAGTTGCCGCAGCACGAAGGGCAGGATCCCGCCGTGCTTGTAGTAGTCGACCTCGATCGCGGTGTCGATGCGCAGGATCACGCCGACCTCGCGCTTCGCGCCGTCGGGGCTGGTGATGACCAGCTTGGCGTCGCTCTGCGGCTTGATCTCGGCACCCAGCACCACGTCGACGGTCTCGTCGCCCTTCAGGCCCAGGCTCTCCCAGGAATCGCCCGGCTTGAACTGCAGCGGCAGCACGCCCATGCCCACGAGGTTGCTGCGGTGGATGCGCTCGAAGCTCTTGGCGACCACCGCCTTGATGCCCAGCAGCTGCGTGCCCTTGGCGGCCCAGTCGCGCGAAGAGCCGGTGCCGTACTCCTCGCCGCCGAAGATGATCGTCGGCACGCCGGCGTCGATGTACTTCATCGCGGCGTCGTAGATCGCCATCTTCTGGCCCTTCTCGGCGCCATCGGCCTGGTAGAGCGTGTAGCCGCCCTCCTCGCGCGAGCCGTCGGCCTTGGGCGGCAGCATCAGGTTCTTGACGCGCACGTTGGCGAAGGTGCCGCGCATCATCACGTCGTGATTGCCGCGGCGCGCGCCGTAGCTGTTGAAGTCGGCCTTCTGCACGCCGTGGGCGACCAGGAACTTGCCCGCGGGCGTGGTCTCCTTGAAGCTGCCGGCCGGGCTGATGTGGTCGGTGGTGATGCTGTCGCCGAACAGCGCCATGACCTTGGCGCCCTTCACGCCGGCGTCGAGCGCGGCGGGCGTCATCTCGAACTTCTCGAAGAACGGCGGCTGCGCGATGTAGGTGCTCTTGGGCCAGGTGTAGACCTGCCCCTTCACGCCCTTGACCTGGTCCCACAGCTTGCCGGGCTTGTTCTTGACCTTGCCGTAGTTCTCACGGAAGGCCTTGGGGTTCATCGCCAGCTTCATCAGCTTGTAGACCTCGTCGCTGGTCGGCCAGATGTCGCCGAGGTACACCGGCTTGCCCTTCTTGCCCAGGCCCACCGGCTGGGTCATCAGGTCCTTGGTGACGTTGCCGGCGATCGCATAGGCCACCACCAGCGGCGGCGAGGCGAGGAAGTTCGCCTTGAGGTTCGGGTGGATGCGGGCCTCGAAGTTGCGGTTGCCCGAGAGCACCGCCGCGCAGACGAGGTCGTTGTCCTGGATCACCTTGTTCAGCTCGGGCGTGAGGTCGCCCGCGTTGCCGATGCAGGTGGTGCAGCCGTAGGCCGCCACGTTGAAGCCCAGTTTCTCGAGGTAGGGCAGCAGCTTGGCCTTCTCGAGGTACTCGGTGAAGGCCCGCCTCGACCGCCTTCTTGGCGAGCAGGCCGGCGGCCAGCAGCACGCCCGGGTTGCTGGTGTTGGTGCAGCTGGTGATGGCGGCGATCAGCACGTCGCCGTTCTTCACCTCGAGGCCCGACTCGGTCTTGAAGGTCTGCGCGAGCTTGTCGGCCGGCTGGTTGAAGCCGTTCTCGGCGGTCGGCTTGCTGAACAGCTCGGTGAACTTGCCCGCCAGGTGCGTGATCTCGATGCGGTCCTGCGGGCGCTTGGGGCCGGCCAGGCTCGGCGCCACCGTGCCGAGGTCGAGCTTGACGACGCTGGTGTAGTCGATGTCGCCGGCCTTGGGCACGCCGTAGAGCTTCTGCGCCTTGAAGTAGGCCTGGAAGGCCTCGATCTCGGCCTTGGTGCGGCCGGTGCCCTCGAAGTACTCGACGGTCTTGTCGTCGACGGGGAAGAAGCCCATCGTCGCGCCGTACTCGGGCGCCATGTTGGCGATGGTGGCGCGGTCGGGCAGGGCGAGGCTCTCGGTGCCCTCGCCGAAGAACTCGACGAACTTGCCCACCACCTTGTGCTTGCGCAGGATCTCGGTGACGGTGAGCACCAGGTCGGTGGCGGTCACGCCCTCGCGCAGGCGGCCGGTGAGCTCGAAGCCCACCACGTCGGGCGTCAGGAAGTACACCGGCTGGCCGAGCATGCCGGCCTCGGCCTCGATGCCGCCCACGCCCCAGCCGACGACGCCGATGCCGTTGATCATCGTGGTGTGGCTGTCGGTGCCCACCAGCGTGTCGGGGTAGTAGACCGCGTCGGCGCCCCTGCCGGCCTTGTGCACGCCGCGCGCGAGGTACTCCAGGTTCACCTGGTGCACGATGCCGAAGCCCGGGGGCACGACGCCGAAGGTGTCGAAGGCCTGCATGCCCCACTTCATGAACTCGTAGCGCTCCTGGTTGCGCTCGAACTCGAGCTTCATGTTCAGGTCGAGCGCCTTCTTGCTGCCGAAGTGGTCGATCATCACGCTGTGGTCGACCACCAGGTCGACCGGCACCAGCGGCTCGATCGTCTTGGGGTTCTTGCCCATCTTGTCGGCCACGTTGCGCATCGCGGCCAGGTCGGCGAGCAGCGGCACGCCGGTGAAGTCCTGCAGCACGACGCGGGCCACGACGAACGGGATCTCGTCGGTGCGGTCGGCGGTGGGCTTCCAGTTGGCGAGCTGCGCGACGTGCTCCGCCGTGACCTTCTTGCCGTCGCAGTTGCGCAGCACCGACTCGAGCACGATCCGGATCGACACCGGCAGCCGCTCGACGGCCGGGAACTGCTTGGCGAGCGCCGGCAACGAGTAGAGCCTGCCCTCCTTGCCGGAGGCGGTCTTGAAGCTCTTGAGCGTGCTGGCGAAGGCGTGCTTGGGGGTCTTCGTCGGGGCGGCGACTGCGGGCATGGGGCGGGCCTCTCCTGGGGTGGCTAAACCCACGAATTATGTCGGTCAAGGGGGGCGGTCTTGTTGACGCCGTGCAGATCGCCGCGGGGTTGCACTTCCCTGGTGCGAACGCAAGCGGCGCACCCGTGCAGCGTCCACGGAATTGCCGGGCCGACCTGCCGCAAACCCGGTGAACAAGTGCCCGCGCAATGACGAAGATAAGGACAACCGCCCCACGTGCCGAGGTGCCATCATGACCCCGAGCCCGCTGCCCCTGCGAACCCTGCTGTACCGGTACTTCTTCTATGGCTGGCTGTTCCGCGACGCCTGGCGCGGGACGCTGTGGGAGCGCAGTGCCGCCACTCGGCACAACGTCGAGCAGGCCCGGTGGCTGCCGACGTACATGCGCCGCTGGGGCGTCCTGTGCCTCGGCCTGTTCGCCCTCGGGGTTCTCACCGAGGTGCCCCTCAGCATGCCGCAGGGTTCCGTGGTGTTCTACCTGCCCTCGGTGGCCTCGGTGCCCTTCATCGCCGTCACGGCGGTGTGCTGGCTGTTCCTGACCCGCCACCGGGCCTTCTGACCACTGGCGCGGCCGACGGGCGCCCGGCGGCCGCCCGTCGACGCCAGGGGCACCCTCAGGCCGACGTGAGTTCGCGCGCCGTCTGCGCGTACTCCTCGATCTGGTCGAAGTTCATGTAGCGGTAGATGCTGCCCGCGTCGCGGGTCACCACGCCCATCGCCTCGTGGTACTCGGCCAGGGTCGGCAGCCGCCCGAGCCTGGAGGCGATCGCCGCCAGTTCCGCCGACGCCAGGAACACCTGGGTGTTCTTGCCGAGCCGGTTCGGGAAGTTGCGGGTGCTGGTCGACACCACCGTCGCGCCCTCGCGCACCTGCGCCTGGTTGCCCATGCACAGGCTGCAGCCGGGCATCTCCGTGCGCGCGCCCGCGGTGCCGAAGGTCGCGTAGTGGCCTTCCTTGACCAGTTCGTCCTGGTCCATCTTGGTCGGTGGGGCCACCCAGAGCTTGACCGGAAGGTCACGCTGGTTGCCCAGCAGCTTCGCGGCGGCGCGGAAGTGGCCGATGTTGGTCATGCACGAACCGATGAAGGCCTCGTCGATCTTCGTGCCCGCCACGTCGGACAGCAGCTTGGCGTCGTCGGGGTCGTTCGGGCAGCACAGCACGGGCTCCTTGAGCTCGTCGAGGTCGATCTCGATGACGGCGGCGTACTCGGCGTCCCGGTCGGCCTCCAGCAGCCGCGGGCTCGCCAGCCAGGACTCGACGGCCTCGATGCGGCGCTCCAGCGTGCGGCGGTCCTGGTACCCGTGGGCGATCATGTTCTTCATCAGCACGACGTTCGAGCGCAGGTACTCGATCACCGGCGCCTGGTCGAGCTTGATCGTGCATCCGGCGGCGCTGCGCTCGGCCGAGGCGTCCGACAGCTCGAAGGCCTGCTCCACCTTGAGCTGCGGCAGGCCCTCGATCTCGAGGATGCGGCCGCTGAAGATGTTCTTCTTGCCCTGCTTGGCCACGGTCAGCAGCCCGGCCTGGATGGCGTAGTAGGGGATGGCGTGCACCAGGTCACGCAGCGTCACGCCCGGCTGCATCGTGCCCTTGAAGCGCACCAGCACCGACTCGGGCATGTCCAGCGGCATCACCCCGGTGGCCGCGCCGAAGGCGACCAGTCCGGAACCGGCGGGGAAGCTGATGCCGATCGGGAAGCGGGTGTGGCTGTCGCCGCCCGTGCCCACGGTGTCGGGCAGCAGCAGGCGGTTGAGCCAGCTGTGGATCACGCCGTCGCCCGGCCGCAGCGAGACGCCCCCCCGGGTGGAGATGAACGCCGGCAGCTCGCGGTGCATCTTCACGTCCACCGGCTTCGGGTAGGCGGCGGTGTGGCAGAAGCTCTGCATCACGAGGTCGGCACTGAAGCCCAGGCAGGCCAGGTCCTTGAGCTCATCGCGGGTCATCGGGCCGGTGGTGTCCTGGCTGCCGACGGTGGTCATCTTCGGCTCGCAATACGTGCCCGGGCGGATGCCCTGGCCCTCGGGCAGGCCACAGGCGCGGCCGACCATCTTCTGCGCGAGCGTGAAGCCGCGCCCGGTGTCCACCGGCGCCTTGGGCAGGCGGAACACGGCAGAGGCGGGCAGGCCGAGGAACTCGCGCGCCTTGCCGGTGAGGCTGCGGCCGATGATCAGGTTGATGCGGCCGCCGGCCCGCACCTCGTCGAGCAGCACCTCGCTCTTGAGCGCGAAGGTGGCGACGACCGCGCCGTCCTTGACGATCTGTCCGGCGTAGGGCTTGACCTCGATGACGTCGCCCATCTCGAGGGCCGAGACGTCGACCTCGATCGGCAGCGAGCCGGAGTCCTCCTGCGTGTTGAAGAAGATCGGCGCGATCTTGCCGCCGAGGGTGACGCCCCCGAAGCGCTTGTTGGGCACGAACGGGATGTCCTCGCCGGTCGCCCAGATCACGCTGTTGGTGGCGCTCTTGCGGGACGAGCCGGTGCCGACCACGTCGCCCACGTAGGCCACCAGGTGACCCTTCTGCTTCAGGTCCTCGATGAACCGGATCGGGCCGCGCTTGCCGTCCTCCTCGGGCACGAAGGCCGCGCCAGGGCGGGTGTTCTTCAGCATGGCGAGGTAGTGCAGCGGGATGTCCGGACGGCTCCACGCGTCCGGCGCGGGCGACAGGTCGTCGGTGTTGGTCTCGCCCGGCACCTTGAACACGGTGACGGTGATGGACTCGGCGACCTCGGGCCGGCTGGTGAACCACTCGGCGTCGGCCCAGCTGCGGATGACGGCCTGCGCCTGCGCGTTGCCCGCCTTGGCCTTGTCCGCCACGTCGTGGAAGGCATCGAACATGAGCAGGGTCTTCTTGAGACCCTCGGCCGCGACCGCCGCCACCTCGGCGTCATCGAGCAGGTCGATCAGCGGCTTGACGTTGTAGCCGCCGACCATGGTGCCGAGCAGTTCGGTGGCCCGGGCCCGCGACAGCAGGCTCACCGCCAGGTCGCCGTGGGCCACGGCCGACAGGAAGCTGGCCTTGACCTTGGCCGCGTCGTCCACGCCGGGCGGCACACGGTACGCCAGCAGTTCGAGCAGGAACTCGGCCTCGCCCGCCGGTGGCGCCTTGAGCAGGTCGACCAGTTCGGCGACCTGCGTGGCGGTCAGCGGCAGCGGCGGAATGCCGAGCGCGGCGCGTTCGGCGGCGTGTTGACGGTAGGCGGCGAGCATGGCG